>CAJONN010000047.1 GCA_905235955.1 uncultured Marinilabiliaceae bacterium | reverse complement strand
CCAAGTATATGCAAATCTGTAGTATCACGATAAAAATCGCCAGAAACATATCTGTCATACAACGATGGCGTGTCTTGTCCTTTGCCGTTCAATAAATATTCTGAATACGAACCATTATCTACTTGTATAGGATATGCTCCGTTATTCTTTTTTAGAAAATCATTTATCATTTTTTTCTGTTCTTTACTGAAAGGTGTAAAGTTTCGTGCATAATTCAAAAACAACGAATTTCCATTAGGAGCTACCAAATATGTTTTCTCTCCTGTCTCTGCTCCTGTATATCTTGCATTAATATAATTACTATCTGTATCCATATAGTATGGTACTGCACCATCATCATGGTATGAATTGACAAGACCTGTTCTATTCCATACAGGACGTACCACCATGTTTTCGTCTGTAAAATCGTCAAGTTTACCTACTCTGAGTTTTCCATTGCCATCTACTCCCATGAAGTAAGTAATATTTCCTATTGGTATATTTCTGTCGCCAAGTTTTGTACTACGAGGCATTCTTCGCCAATCACGTACTGTATGAATTGTGTTCTTATTTTCCACTTGCACAAAATCATTGCTCAGCATAGATTTAACATTCTGCGTATGGGGGAAGATACGACTCATATAAGAATTAGACAAATCCTTTATATAAGACCCATCTTCCCCTCTCAAAAAGGGGGCATTAGGTTCTGTTCTTTCAATAACTTCTGATTGGTCATCACTGCTGTATCCGAGTTTTCGAGGTATTGCTCTGACAACGGCTGTTGCCGACTGCTGTGGATGACTAATAATGTTGCCAATGTTATTAAGCCAAGCCCTAAGACGAGGCATATATTGCAACAATACTTGTGGTTGTTGTTTAGATGCATATTGCTTTATTTTATGTGTTTCGTATGGTATTTTACTTGCTTTTACCGTCACTTCATTAAGCAGGTATGGATTGACGTATATTGGTTCTCCATTTTGTTTTATTTCAATGGCAAATAAAATATTTAGCTGCTAATAAAAAAAACGACGGAGGCAAATTTTATGTTTGTCTCCGTCATATTTTTTTATTTATAGAAATCTTCTATGCCTTTTTGATCTCTATTAAGAGGTCATCTTTGCCCACATTCACACCCGGTTTTATCTTTATTGCCGTAACAATACCTTTAGTATTCGATGTGAGTGAGTTTTGCATCTTCATAGCTTCAAGCACCAAAAGTGTGTCGCCACTATTTACCTCTTGTCCAACCTCTACAGCCACACTAACAATTTTGCCTGGCATTGGTGCGCGTAGCTCTTCAGTGTCGCTTACAGGTCGGTTGGCAGCCAATATTTGTCTGCGTTTGAGTGAGAATGGTGTTTCGATGGTGAAGTTGTAGCTTACGCCATTTACCATCACTTCGTAGTTGTTTTGGCGCACTGAAACTATCTCAACAGGGTAGCGCACGCCTTCGCAAGCAAAAAACAAAAATCCGTCGGCCTCTTCTATTATCTCTACCTTCAGTTTCTGTCCCTTTGTGCTAAATTCGTAGCTATTGCGAACCTGAAATTCGTATGTCTCTTCGTCTTTGCCAACAGCGATGAGAGTTCTATTTTGTATGTTACTTTCCATTTTCTTAGCAAATTAAAGGTGACGAATACGTTTCTGAAGAACCCACGGATCCATAGCTTGCTCTGCATTTTCTGCATTGTCTTGAGCAAAATCGGTGTCGTGGTTGTATTGCGAAACTGCTAACAATGCAGCTATCAGTTCTTCGTGTTCTTCTTTGTAAACAAGGTTTTCTTTGAGTTCAGTTTCTATAAACGATGTATTGAAGTCGCCTTTGCGGAATACTTCGTTGTGAAGCACCATTTTGTCGAATGGTATGGTTGTTTTTACGCCATTGACGTGGAAATGCTCAAGCGATTTGAGTGTAAGCTCTATAGCGTCGAGTCGTGTTTTGCCATGAACTATGAGCTTAGCTATCATTGAGTCGAAAAATGGTGTTATCTCGGTGCCAATGCGTACGCCAGAGTCTATGCGTATATTGTTGTCAGATGGCAAGCGCAAGTTGCGTATGATGCCAATGCTTGGTGTGAAACCAGCCTGAACGTCTTCTGCATTGATGCGACACTCAATAGCCCAACCTTTGAGATGAATGTCGTCTTGCGTTACGGGTAGTTTTTCGCCCGAAGCAATAAGAAGTTGCAACTCTACAAGGTTCAAACCTGTAATCATCTCTGTTACAGGGTGTTCTACTTGTATACGGGTGTTCATCTCCATAAAGTAGAAGTTCCGATTGTCATCGAGGAGGAACTCTACAGTGCCCAAGCTCTCGTAGTGAGCCTCTTTGGCCAAATCAACGGCAGCTTTTGCCATTTTGGCGCGTAGCTCATCGTCAAGTGCTGGTGATGGAGCCTCTTCCATCAACTTCTGATGCTTGCGCTGAATAGAACATTCGCGTTCACCCAAATGTACTACATTGCCATACTTGTCGGCAACTATCTGAAATTCAATATGCTTTGGGTTTACTACATATTTTTCAATGAATACTGTTGGGTCGTTGAAAGCAGTAGTAGCTTCGGCTGTGCAGAGTTCGTAATTAGTCTTTACCTCTGACTCTTTGTAGCATACGCGCATACCACGTCCGCCACCACCAGTAGCTGCTTTGATAATAACCGGATAACCTATGCGGTTGGCCTCTTTTAGTGCTTCTTCAGCGTTGGGTATGCCCCCCAAAGTGCCGCCTACCATAGGTACATTGCTTCTGTGAGCTATCTCTTTGGCTATGATTTTATCGCCCATAGCTTTGATAACTTCAGGTGATGGACCAATAAAGATGACACCTGCATCGCGACAAGCTTTTGCAAAGTCGGCATTTTCTGACAAGTATCCGTAGCCCGGATGCATTGACTCAATATTGTTGTCAACGGCAAGTTTTACAAGGTTCGGGATGTCAAGAAACTCAGGTACTTTTCCATCAGTTTCAGGAAAATCAACAATTTGGTCAACCTTTTGGAGGTAAACCGCATTGGGCTCCTTTTTGGTTCTGATACCATAGGTTTTGATACCCATCCGGCTAGCAGTACGTGCTATTCGGATAGCTATCTCGCCACGGTTGGCAATAAGTATCGATTTTATCATGTTTATATCTTCGTATTATCTTCAAAAGCATTTTCCTTACATGTGTATGGTATATGCTTTTTTTGATTTATTAAAACTGCACTTTTGTAGTATCCACTAAAGTGGTGTGTTGCCATTTTTTCTGCGAGGCATGCTCACTGATTTATTGTCGAGGGTTTTGAGTACTCGGTAAATCTTTGAGCGTGTCTGTGCTGGGTCAATAACTTCGTCGATGAAGCCTTTTTCATCTGCAATGTATGGGTTGGCTACTTCGTCACGATATTTTTGCACAAGTTCCTTCTTCAAGGCAACGGGGTCTTCTGCAGCAGCAAGTTCTTTCCTACACAAAATGGCTATCGCGCCATCTGGTCCCATTACAGCTACTTCGGCAGTAGGCCATGCAAAGCTATAGTCGCCACCAATGCCTTTGCTGTTCATCACAATGTATGCACCGCCATACGATTTGCGCAAAATTACCGTAATCTTTGGCACTGTTGCACGAGTGTAGGCGTAGAGCAGTTTGGCACCATTGCGTATGATACCCTGATGTTCTTGGTCGGTGCCCGGTAGGAAGCCCGGCACGTCTTCAAATGTGATGATAGGAATGTTGAAGGCGTTGCAGAAGTTGATAAAGCGAGCGCCTTTTACTGACGAATCTATGTCGAGCGAACCTGCCATTACTTTGGGCTGATTGGCCACAACGCCAACTACGTAGCCACCTATGCGTGCGTAGCCTGTAACTATGTTTTGAGCAAAATCTTCAGAAACTTCAAAGAATCTGCCCTTATCTACAACAAGGCGAATAACATCGCGCACATCGTAAGGTTTGTCAGGGTCTTCCGGAACTATGTCGCGCAGTGCCTCTTCTACTCTGTCAGTAGGGTCGTCGTTGGGTACAAATGGCGGATTTTCGATGTTGTTTGAAGGCAAATAGGTGAGCAAGCGTTTGATGCCCAAAATGAGGTTGGCATCGTCAGAGTATACAAAGTTTGCTACGCCACTCTTGGTTGAGTGTACCTTCGCACCACCAAGTTGCTCAGTTGTTACATCTTCGTTGAGCACTTGTCGTACTACGTCCGGACCTGTTACAAACATATAGCTTGTACCTTCAGTCATAAAGATGAAGTCAGTGAGGGCAGGAGAGTATACTGCGCCACCTGCAGCCGGACCCATAATGGCTGAAATCTGAGGAACAACACCCGATGCAAGCACATTGCGACGGAAGATGTTGGCATAGCCATTGAGGCTGGATACGCCCTCTTGTATACGTGCTCCACCTGAGTCAATCAGTCCGATGACCGGATGACCAGTTTTGAGAGCCATATCTTGTATCTTCGTTATTTTGGCAGCATGTACAGCGCCCAATGAGCCTCCCATGATGTTGAAGTCTTGTGAGTAGGCAAATACTTGTCTGCCATTGATAGTGCCAAAACCTGCTATTACGCCATCACCAAAGGCTTTTACTGTTTTTCCAAACGAAGAACCGCCAGCTGATGGTATGAATGCATCAATTTCTTCAAATGTACCTTCATCAAAGAGCATCAATATGCGTTCGCGAGCTGTGAGTTTGCCGCGATTGTGCTGTTTTTCGTAATAAGCATCGCCATACTGTGCTTCAAGTTGTTTCTGGCGCTCGAGATATTTATCGAATGCTATTCCCATGAGTTTACAATAAGATTAGTATTAGTGTTTGTCCCAACAATATGCGTAGAAACATTGTCAACGGATAAACTGTTGCATAGCCTGTCGATTGAGCGTGTGTTGAGCTCAGGCTGTTGGCATATTCCAATGCAGGGGGGTCGGTCATTGAACCTGCAATAAATCCGCATATTTTGAGATAATTTACTTTAAACAATCGTGCTATTATTCCTACAATGATAATAGGAATGAATGTAATTGCGAAACCATATCCTACCCAAACGTAGCCACCATTTACAAAGGTATCGACAAATTTGCCACCCGCACCTAAGCCAACGCATGCAAGGAAGAGTACTATGCCCATTTCGCGCAGTATCATGTTGGCACCTGAGTTCATATAGAAGGTCATATTGCCTATTCTACCTCGCCAACCCAAAAGTATGGCTACCAAAAGCGGACCACCTGCTAAGCCAAGTTTTGCAGGTACTGGCAAGCCCGGAATGAAGAATTGTGCTGAGCCTACTATCAAGCCAAGGGCTATGCCAAGGAAGAGAGGTACGATGTTTGGATGCGACCATTCTGCTATTGAGTCACCAAGTTCAGCTTTGATAGCGTCCATCACATCTTTCTTACCTACTACGCGAACTGAATCGCCTACTTCAACGGTAGTGCGCAATGTTGGCAATATCTCCAGACCTGCACGATAGATGCGTGTGATGTTGGCAGGGTAGCGTCGGTAGATGCCCAATGCTTCGAGTGTTTTGCCGGCTATTTTGTGATTGGTTATCATGAAGTTGCGCATAATAAGGTTGCCCTCAATAGCGCTCTTCTGACCTATCTCTACTTCGCCTATTTTCAGTCTGATGTTGGCAATTGTATCATCGTTGGCAACACCATGAATTATGTCGTTTTTCTCAACAACAAAGTCAGCAGTAGGAATGAAATATTCGCCATTGCGCTCTATGCGTGAGAATACGAGTTCTTTGTCAACAAAGTCAACAATATAGTCAATTGTTTTGCCATACAAATTCTCGTTGTTGATGGTAACTGTAACACTTTCAAGGTGTTTGCCTGAGTTGAGGCTTGTATTGTAGTCGTCAACTTCTTTTGATATTTTGATGCGGAAGATGATTTTGATCAGAATCATTGTCAGAATGATGCCCAAAACTCCAAGCGGATATGCCATTGCATAACCCGAACCTAAGTAGCTGGCATCGAGGTTGGCATCAGGGTGAACAGCCAAATAGTTGTCTACCACTTGGCGCGCTGCACCTAAGCCCGGTGTGTTGGTAACCGCACCGCACATAATGCCTGTGATGACTTCTGGCTTTACATCGAAGATGTAGTGCAGTGCTATAGCTACACCAAAACCACCCAAAATGATGCAAACTGCAAATACGTTGAGTAGCAAACCATCGCCTTTGAATGAACTAAAGAAACGCGGACCAACCTCAATGCCTATTGCATAAACAAAGAGTATCAGACCAAATTCTTGAGCAAAATGAAGCATTTCACCGTTGAACTTTGCACCAAAATGTGCTAATATGATGCCTGTAAAAAGCACTCCTGCTATACCGAGCTTTACATTGCCCAATGATAGCTTTCCGAGCAACACACCTACGAAACCTGTGATACAGATGTAGAGCAACGTGGTTGCCAATCCGTTACCTCCAAATAGGTCGACTAAGAATTCCATAAATAGTTTTTTGCGTATGGGGTGAGGTATATGCGCACTCGCATGCTCCATTCCATCCCAATTTGTTGTAACTGTTGTTTGTTTATTTGTTTATTTCATATCTTCTAATCAGTCTTGTGTCACGTAAATTATGTACACAGGGCATTGATGAATGATCTACTCTCATTTATCCAAGCCGCAAAGATAGCAAAAAAGAAAAACGAATAGCAACTTTTGATATTTTTTTACCCTATAGACCTACTATGTTATTCTGTCAATAAACAAAAGACGTATATTTGCACAATCAGATAAAAAAATAACATCAATGATTCAAAAAGTAATTAAATTCAATCCTATAATCAAAGATAAGATTTGGGGTGGACATAAACTACAAACACTGCTCGGAAAAGAGCTTGGCAACTTGCCAAATGGTGGCGAAAGTTGGGAATTATCAGCCATAGAGGGCAATGTGTCTGAAATAACATCAGGCGAACTGAAAGGTACTAAACTTGATCAAGCTATACTATTATATAAAGGTGAGCTTGTGGGCAACAAGGTTTACAATCAGTTTGGCACCAACTTTCCATTGCTTATCAAGTTTATCGATGCCAACGACAATCTTTCGATACAAGTACACCCTAACGACGAGATGGCTCAGAAACGTCACAACAGCTTTGGCAAAACTGAAATGTGGTATGTGCTTCATGCTGAGCCGGGTGCAAAACTTATATCAGGCTTTGCTAAGCATACTGATGCATCAGAATATGAAAGCTTGGTAGCTTCGGGTGAGTTTGTCAACGTATTGGGCGCTCATGAAGTGAAACGTGGCGACATATTCTTTATGCCTGCTGGTCGTGTCCATGCCATTGGCAAGGGTGTAATGGTAGCTGAAATACAGCAAACATCAGACATAACATATCGTGTATTCGACTACAACCGTCGCGATGCTCAGGGCAACACTCGCCAACTGCACGTAGCTGAAGCTAAAGAGGCTATTGATTTTGCTGACCTTGACTCTGGTTTGAAACCATATACCCTCAAGAAGAATGACCGCACCGATGTTGTTGATTGTCAATACTTCCACACTGGTGTTGTCAATGTAAATGGTACAGCTAAGCGCGACTATTCGGCTATTGATAGCTTTGTTGTGCTTATGTGCGTAAAGGGCAATGCCAACGTAGAAGGCACTGAGCTACGCTTGGGCGAAACAGCAATGATACCAGCTTCTGTGCAAGGCATCAGCATAACGGCTACTGAAGATACTGAACTGCTCGAAGTTTGGGTATAAAGATGTAGAATACCTTTTTTAGGAAAAATTTTTTAGCCACACTCCTATTATATATAGTGAATGTGGCTAATTTATTTTAACTCAACTTTTGCAAGTAAAGCATCTCTGAAGGAGCGAAATGAATATATTCAACAAATTGCTTTCCAACAATAAGCACAGACCCCGATTTTTACCTTGCGGTTGTCGCCTTTGGCACGGAGCGAAGATGATTTTTAGCGGAGTGGCAACAGCAACGAGTTATTTTTGTTACTAAAAGTAAAAGACTAATAGAAAATCCGTGTTTGGGGACTTGTTTTTCAGTACATTCCTACTTGCGAAACTTGAGGTGTTTATTTGTCATCTGAAATACTAAACGAACCAAAATATTTTTCAATATTTTTCTGCAAATTCTGATTTGTAATATTTAGTAGTAGTTCGCCCCATTTTTCGCCAACAATAGTTAGCGCGCCGCAATAAT
The DNA here is from genome assembly GCA_905235955.1 of uncultured Marinilabiliaceae bacterium. Taxonomy (GTDB): domain Bacteria; phylum Bacteroidota; class Bacteroidia; order Bacteroidales; family Marinilabiliaceae; genus W3P20-009. The sequence continues at coordinate 6,917 of CAJONN010000047.1, read as the reverse complement.
ACATTAGGCTATAGAAGTAGCGTGGATCGTACATCTTGTCAATAAGTATTATTTTTTCCAATACAATCAGCGATCGGCTACCTCTGAATGTGTCGCGCAGAGCCGATGTGCGTATGTCGTACTGTTTGTCGCGCAGATAGATGATAGGGCATTTGTCGCATAGCGATGTGCTTTGCGGAATGGTAAAGTTTGTGTTGATATATTGTTCGAGATAGTTGAAGGCTTCGCTACAGTTGATAAGTTTTTCAGCATTAGCATATTTTGGCGCAAAACAATATCCGCCAAAGTTGTTCATCATATCACTAATAAGCGTGTAAGGCGAGTGCTTAAATTGTTCTCGGAGTGGATGATTGTCTATGATATTTTTTAGGTCGGTAGGTGTAAAGCCAGAGAGCATAGCAAAGTCGGGCTCAGTGGTGTAAAATGTGCCTCGGTCAAAGCCTGCAAAGAATTTGCTAATAGCAATAGGTATAGTTCCCACAGCAAATATTTTGGCTATTGAGAGGTGCGATGCCATATTTATCGAGTCGAAAAACTTGAAGTATGTGCGCATATTGCTTACCTGTAAATCATCGGTATAGTTTATGCGCCCGCCTTGCCTCAAAACGCTGTTGGCAATGGCATCAAAACCATCAATAAAGAGGTAAAATTCGTAGCCCAACTTTTTTACTTCAGAGCAGATGAGCGCTAAAACATCGGTGGGCGAAGTCATTTTTTTTATTTCATTTCTGAGCCGATAGGTAAGTTCGGGTGTTAGTAGCTTTTTGTAATAATTCAGAATGCGCTCAAATTCAGCGTAGTATAGGCTGTATAGCTCTGTCTGAATGCTATTGATGTTGCCCGATAACAAGCTGAAATCTATCTCTGCTACCAAATATTTGTTTTTGCCCGGAGTGGGGTAGTTGCCTATATACAAATTGTTGAAAAGTGTCTGCCATTCATCTTTCATATTGATGTCGTAATATGTCATTAGCATCGATATGAGAGTAGAATTGCCCATTCCATGCGGACGAACATAGAACGCATAGTCAGCTCCATGCTCTATTTGTGGAATATACATCGTTTTGTCGATGTACGTGTAGCCAGACTTTCTAATTGTAACAAAATCTGACAAATTTTTCCTTAGATACTTGTCTGTCATGTATATAGACACTATTTGGTTTTATGACAAAATTAAATATTATTTTATGAATTGATAGTTATCCGCAACATTTATTTATTTTTGCAAAAAATAAAAAATTGTTGAAAAAGTAATATGGAGTATATATTGTTATCAGCAATATTTGTAGTAGCTATATTGCTGATAGTCAGAATGAATAGCTTGCAAGATAAAAGGCATTTGGAGTATGCAATAAGAGAAAAAACGCTTGGCAATGTGCTACCAAGTAGGCTTCAGGCCTACGAGCGTTTGGGCTTATATTTGGAACGAATAAGACCACAAAATATGGTGCCTCGCGAATTGCAAAAAGCGCAGACTGCCAAAGAGTTGTATGTTTTGCTCAGCAACTCAGTAAGGCAAGAGTATGAGCACAATGTAGCTATGCAAATATACGTTATGCCTGATACGTGGGAGCTGATAGTGAAAGCCAAAGAGAGCGTGCTCAATTGCATCAACGAAGAGGCTAAAAACATAATGCCGCAGCAGCCTGCACAGGTGTTGGCTACTGGTATTGTTGGAGGTAAAAAAAATGAGTGCGAATCAGACATTACGGTAGCTCTTGACCAAATGCGCAGAGATATTAGTGGCTTGTTTAGGAAAAAATAAAACGGCAATTTGTTGATATGAAAAATAAAAAGATAATACTCTTATTGTCAGTGTGTTGTGTGCTTATGGCATCGTGCAGTAGCCGATATTATAATGGCATACATCGTAAGAGTCATCCGAGGCATACGTGCCAAACCGATTTTCAACCTGAAGTTGGTCAGCCATCATGATGTTGCCATGTTTGTTGCATACTCTCACTGGCTTCGATTGTCCGTTTTGTGGTATGCAACGAGCCATAGTGGCATTGTTTAGTGGCAACATATCTGAAGCCTTTGCGCTCAACCCCGTAGTGTGGTGCCTAATGCCATATTTTGGTATAGTGTTAATGTGCTCGTTTAGTAGCAAATTGAGGCAAAGCTATATTGGCGTTTGGGCAATGAAAAATAGCACAATAAGTGCAGTAGTTGCGGTATTGCTGATATGGGGCATAATAAGAAACTTAATATGAAAAACTTTAATTAACCTATTGTTTATGAATACTATAGATGTAAGTGAAATAATAAGCGAGGCTTGGAATTTCACAAAGAAACATTGGCTAAAAATGTTGTTGGTCAATATTTTTATTGCTATTGTCAATTTTGTTATTAGTATGTTGTTTATGCCAAGTGGTTTTTGGTCATGTTATATTGAGGCTATTACTACACAGAGTGCAAGAGCATTGGCACAACTTCAAGCAATGGCTCAGAGCATGCATTTATATTCAAATTACATAGAATATGTGATTATATCAATGTTGGAACTTGGTGTTGTAAATGCAGTGCTTTTGGTTGTGCTTGGCAAGTCTGACACTGTAAAGTTGCGTTTGGGTTACAACATTTCGTTACTAAACTTTTTCAATATATTATTAGGTAGTATAATCTTTCTGATTATTGTTTCAATAGGTACTATTTTTTGTGTATTGCCGGGCATCTATTTAGCTTGCCGATTGATGATGTATAAATATATTATACTCAACGAAAATGTCAATGCCATCGATGCATTGCAAAGGAGTTGGCAGATAACTGAAGACAATGGTTTGAAAATATTTCTTTTGTGGGTTTTGCTCATACTCATCAATATACTTGGTCTTATATTGTGTTGTGTAGGTATGTTCATAACATATATAATAACCTATTTTGCTATAGCAATATGCTATAAGAAGCTGACTGAACAAGATCAGGTAGCAACAACAATTATTAATGATTAGGTAGTTTTGACAATTTTATCACATACATAAAAAACAACGCGTTGTGTTTTGGAGGCTCAATCCATGCCAACGCGTTGTTGTTAATTTACTCAAAATAAATGAAATAGTCGTGATTTCCATTTGCGAAACTTGAGTAAATAAATTTTGTAAGATTTGAATAGATTTGTAAGATTTCTGCCTCGAAGAAGCACTCCACATCAACAAATTAGTACTTGTGAAACTTGGGTTGATTAAAAAAACTATAGCTTATGAAAATAATGGTATCGTGCGAACATGGTAGCAGTGTTATTCCGCCAGAATGGCAACATCTTTTTGCAGCAGAAAAAAGCCAAATGCGCCTCTGTGAATATGGCGCACAGCAACTATTCGATGCCATAGCGCCACGCATAGCCAACTACTCTGACGTTGCCCCTGTAAGTATGCAAGTGGTTGATACTGATGGGTCTATAAGTTGTGGTACAGCCTTATCTGCTATTACTTCAGAACTGTCAGCGCACGATGCTGGACAAATCATACGTGACTACTATTTGCCCTATCAGATAGAGTTTGAAGACCATGCAGAGCAGTGGTCGCAAAGTGGTGAGCGAGTGCTGATGCTTGGCATTCACACCTTTGAACCCATCGTAAACAACATACCAATAGGCATGGACGTGGGGCTCATATTTGATCACACCCAAACTGAAGAACGTAGCCTCGCTTTGCGCATCAAACGCGCCTTTGAAAAGTCAGCACCATGGCTCAGAGTGCGTTTTAATGCTCCCTTCAAAGTGAAAGATGATGGCTTTGTGCAACACATGCGTGAAATGTTTGATACAAAACTTTTAGGACTTGAAATATATGTGGGCGAAAATGTTATCTTCCCACAAGGCATAGAGGCAGTGAGCAACGTAATGTGTGAAGTAATAAGCAGATGGAGAGAATAATAGACAACAAAATTTAACCAATAAATAGTAAAATTTGGTCAAAGGAGTAAAAAATAGTCAAAAATAGGTGGCTGTATTATGAATAAACGTTAAAAAATATCTAACTTCGCACATGATAAAACAAAGGCTCTCGAGCTTCAAATAAATTTTAAGACAATTATGAATATAGAAAAGCTGCTTTCGGCCGTAGCTGACGGCAAAACATTAAAAACATTGTATGGCACCGATGAAAGTGTCATCTCTGAACAAAAGAAGCGTTACGCTGATATCATTGATCTTTTCAAAAAAACATACGGACATCAGGATGCTGAGGTATTTAGCTCGCCCGGTAGAACCGAAATAGGTGGTAACCATACTGACCACAATTATGGTCGCGTGCTTGCAGGTGCTGTAAACCTTGACAATGTAGCAGTAGCTCAGCCCAATGGTAGCAATGTTGTGCGCATACTCTCATCAGGCTATCCGCAGTTTGAGGTTGACATTACCAACCTCAAGCCAAACGAAAAAGAGTATTACACATCAGTAGGTTTGGTGCGTGGTATAGCAGCTAAGCTCAAAGAACTTGGCTACCAGATAGGTGGCTTTGACGCTGTAATAAATAGTGGTGTACCCAAAGGTTCAGGTCTTAGCTCATCGGCATCGTTTGAGGTGCTCATTGGAGCTATCTTCAGCCACCTCTTCAACAATGGCAAACTCGATGCAGTGCTCAATGCACAGATAGGTCAATATGCTGAAAATGTGTTCTTTGGCAAGCCTTGTGGTCTGATGGATCAAACAGCATGTTCGGTTGGTGGCTTGGTAACAATTGACTTTGCTGATCCTGCCAAACCAATAGTAAAGAAAGTCAACTTCGACTTCACCAAAACAGGCTATGCACTCGTCATCACAGATACAGGTGGCAACCATGCCGACCTCAATGATGAATATGCATCGTTGCCTGCCGACATGAAAGGTGTTGCAGCTCAGCTTGGCAAGAAAGTATTGCGTGAAGTAAGTCTGGAGCAAGTGCTTGATGCCATACCAACATTGCGCCAAAATAAAGTAACCGACCGCGCTATCTTGCGCGCCATTCACTTTGAGCGCGACAATGCACGTGTGGTAGAGCAGGTTGCCGACTTGGAAAAAGGCGACTTTAAGTCGTTCCTTGGCAAGGTTACAGCCTCAGGTCAGAGCTCATTTATGTACAATCAGAACGTATATCCAGCAAGTGCACCACAAGAGCAAGGTTTGTCTCTTGCATTGGCACTCAGTGATATAGCTCTCAATGGTGAGGGCGCATATCGTGTGCATGGCGGTGGCTTTGCAGGTACAATACAAGCATTTGTTCCTCAAAACAAACTCGACCAATATATCAATGCTCTTGAGCATACATTTGGCAAAGGCAAATGTTGGAAGCTTTTCATACGCCCACAAGGTGCAATAAAGGTAGAATTCTAAACAATAAATAATACATTTCTAATAATAAAATGACTAATACACAAGAAAAAAAGAGTGGAGCTCTCGTGGCCATCATAGCCATGATGTTCCTATTTGCCATGATTTCGTTTGTAACAAACATGGCGGCACCATTCGGCACCATTTGGAAACAGCAATATGATTGGGCTGGTATGGTGGGCAACCTTGCCAACTTTGCAGCTTACCTATTTATGGGCATTCCAGCAGGTATCTTGATTACTAAAATCGGTTACAAAAAGACAGGTCTTGTAGCTTTGGCACTCGGTTTTATAGGCATAGGTGTGCAATATATTTCAAGTACCTTAGAAGTTTCTGAAATAGGTACATACGTAGTTTATCTGCTTGGTGCATTTATCTGCGGTTTCTGCGTTTGTATCCTCAACACAGTTGTAAACCCCATGCTCAACCTCTTGGGCGGCGGCGGCAACAAGGGCAACCAGCTTATCCAAACAGGCGGTTCGCTCAACTCACTTGCAGCTACACTTACTCCTATGCTCGCAGGCTCTATGATTGGCGAAATTACCAAAGAAACAAGCTTGGTAAACGTTCAGCCATTGCTTCTCATCGCATTGGGCATCTTTGCCGCATCGTTTGTAATCATTTTCTTTACAAACATTGAAGAGCCTGAAACTGAGAGCTCTGATGTGTTGGAGGGTATCAAAGGCGCTATTAGCTATCGTCATCTTGTGCTTGGCATCATTGCAATATTCTTCTATGTAGGTGTCGAAGTTGGCATCCCCGGTCAGTTGTTGTTCTACCTCAGCGAGCCTATTTCAGAAGGTGGTGTGCTTGGTAGTGCAGCTATAGCAGGCGCAATTGCAGGTATCTATTGGTTGCTGATGCTTGTTGGTCGTTTCACCAGCGCATTTATCAGCGGCAAAGTTTCTTCGCGCACTCAGCTGACAAGCGTTTCGTTGTTCGCCATTATCTTGTTGATTGTTGCAATTGTTTTACCTGAAGCTAATAAGATAAACTTGCCAATTCCTGACATTATGCATTTTGACATTAACTATGCTGAAGTGCCTGTAAAAGTGCTCTTTATCATTCTTTGTGGTTTGTGCACATCGGTAATGTGGGGCGTTATCTTCAACCTTGCTACTGAAGGCTTGGGTAAATACACCGCATCAGCTTCGGGCTTGTTTATGACAATGGTTATTGGTGGTGGCATTATGCCTCTCATCCAAAACCTTGCTGCCGAGAATATCGGTGATATTAATAGTTATTGGATTGTTGTTGCAATGCTTGCATACATTTTGTTCTATGCCGTATCGGGTAGCAAAGTTGTAAGCAAGGAATAATACACGAAATAATCTAACAATAAATAAAGGTTGTTCTCATTTTTTGAGAGCAACCTTTTTGTTTTCTATCGTTTTTCGCTACTCACGATATTCTCTATATGCTCAAGTTTCGCAAGTGAAAATGTACAGAAAATAAGAATGGGCGAAGGGGGATATAACCACCAAATAGTTTCCAACAATAAGCACGGAATCCGATTTTCACCTCGCGGTTGTCGCCTTTGGCACGGAGCGTAAAGAAAATTATCGTAGCGAAGCGTTAAAAACGATTTTCTGTTTGAGCGAAGCGAGTT
>CAJONN010000046.1 GCA_905235955.1 uncultured Marinilabiliaceae bacterium | reverse complement strand
TCTGTCGGCACAGAAAAAGTAAAATTAATGGGAAAGTCGTATATTAAGGACTTGTTTGCAAGTAAAGCAGCCCACGAAAGGTCTAAGACTTTCATATACATTTTTACTTGCAAAAAGCCGAGTAAATATGTATTATCTGTGCTACAAAAAACTCTGTACGAGAAAAAAAACTCCTCTACACACCCAAAAAAGACAGATAAGCAAATCTTCGTTTTGTGAAATTTTATACCTTCGCATTTATAAAACAAAGGAGAGTATAACTATGAGTAAGAATATTATTGAAGCGTCAGAACTGATTATCAATAGCGATGGCTCAGTATTTCATTTGCACCTAAAACCCGGCGAAGTGGCCGACAACATTATACTTGTAGGCGACCCGGGACGTGTAGAGATGGTTTCATCATACTTTACTGACATTACGGCACGTGCCGAAAATCGTGAATTTCGCTCAGTAACAGGCAAATACAAAGGCTTTCCGCTCACAGTTGTATCCACTGGCATCGGCACTGACAATATCGACATTGTGGTCAACGAACTCGATGCACTTGTCAATGTCGACTTCAACACTCGCACAGCCAAAGACGAGCATCACACTCTCAACTTTGTACGCATCGGCACATCGGGCTCATTGCAACCCGAGCTTGAAGTAGGCTCATGGCTACTCTCTGAAGCTGCTATAGGCTTCGATGGCTTGCTCAACTTCTATGCCGGCAGAAAAGATGTTACCGACAACGATTTTGAAGCAAAATTCAAAGCCTTTGTTTCGTGGAATCCGCTACTCACACAGCCTTATGTAGTAAACGCTTCAGAGAGTTTGCTAAAGAAAATCAACACCGATAGTCGCATCAATATTGGCACAACGATATCTGCACCCGGTTTCTACGGTCCGCAAGGACGTGTAATAAGGCTCAACCTTGCCGACCCCGATATCAATACCAAAATTTCGGCTTTCAGATATGGCAACCGCAAAATAACAAACTACGAGATGGAATGCTCAGCAATATATGGTCTGTCAAAGCTTTTGGGACACAATGCTGCCACTATTTGCGCCATTATTGCTAACCGCAAAGCTGGCAATTCTAATGCCGACTACAAACCATCGGTTCAGGCACTTGTTGAACATGTTTTGGAGAGTTTGAGCAAGTGACGTTTTAAGTTTTAAGTTCTAAGTTTTAAGTTTTAAGTTTTAAGTTCTTTTTGACACAACAGATATGAAAATTACTGATTTGGAGCCTAAAGCCATTTGGCAACGCTTCGACGAAATCACCAAAGTACCACGTCCATCAAAGCACGAAGAACAGATAGTTGCTTTTATTGAAAACTTTGCTAAGCAACATTCATTGCCATACAAAAAAGACAAGTGTGGCAATATAGTGATAACCAAAGCTGCTACTGCTGGACTCGAAAAACGTAAACCTATTGTTTTGCAAAGCCACATCGATATGGTTTGCGAAAAAAATGCATCGAAGCAACACAACTTTTTCACAGACCCTATCGAAACTATAGTTGATGGCGAGTGGCTACGTGCCAACGGCACTACTTTGGGTGCTGACGATGGCATTGGCGTAGCTGCCGAACTTGCTATTCTCACCGACGATAGCTTTGCTCACGGACCTATCGAATGCCTCTTCACCGTTGACGAAGAGACCGGACTTACGGGTGCAGAAAACATCCAAGAGGGATTTTTCAGTGGCACCGCATTGCTCAATCTCGACTCTGAAGATGAAGGCGAAGTATATGTAGGTTGCGCAGGTGGCTGCACCACAAAGATTAATTTTGCACTCGAAACCGAACCGCTGCCCACAGGTCTGCTAAGTTTGCGTATTGTAGCTACAGGCTTGCAAGGCGGACACTCTGGTGGCGACATACATCTTGGACGTGGCAATGCCAACAAGATAATGGCAAATTTCATAGCATTGGCATCAGAGAAATGCGGCTTACGCATAGCTTCGTTTGATGGCGGCAACCTCCACAATGCCATAGCACGCGAGGCTGTAGTTGTAGCCACTGTACCATTTGCTGAACGTGAAAATATTCGCATTTTGCTCAACAATTACACTGCCGATGTACAAGAGCAACTCTCAGCTGCCGACCCCAACTTCAACATGCTACTTGAAACCACTGATGCGCCATCAGCACTACTCTCGCAAGGGTTGCAACAACGCCTCATCAGCGCACTCATAGCTTGTCCGCACGGCGTGATAGCTATGAGCAAAGATATACCTGATTTGGTTGAAACTTCTACCAACTTAGCTTCAGTCAAAACTACAACCGATGGAATCTATATTGGCACAAGTCAGCGTAGCTCAGTAGAGAGCGCAAAGGTAGCTGTGCAACAACAAGTAGCTAAAGCATTTAGCAATGTTGGTGCTGCAGTAGAGTGCTGCGAAGGTTATCCGGGCTGGACACCCAATATGCAATCGCCACTATTGCACTTGGCACAAGAGTCGTACAAACGCCTATTCAATGCCGATGTAAAGGTAAAAGCCATTCATGCAGGTCTTGAGTGCGGATTGTTTCTTGAAAAATACCCCAACCTCGATATGATTTCGTTTGGTCCGACATTGCGTGGTGTACATTCTCCTGACGAAAAAGTAGAAATCAGAACCGTACAAATGTTTTGGGATTACCTTATTGATATTGTATCGAACTATGAAAAATAAACTATTATGACAAAAGTAAAATATCTATTGTCGTTGGCATTTATATTATCGGCGAGTTCTTTTGGCAACGAAGCTCAGAGCACACTGCCCGAAACCGATGAAGAGATTGTATATGTATGCGCAGGCACCAGCTCAACATGTTATCATCGGATTGAAGACTGTCGCGGACTCAAAACATGCTCTACTACTATAAGACAAGTAGCCTTGCGTGCTGCACAAATATTAGGTCGCCGACAATGTAAAATGTGCTACAAAAAGAACATACGAAACAATGAAGAGACTAAAACAAAAGTTGAAACAGAAACAAAATAAGCCATTAAACCTACTGCTAATAGCTACTCTTGCCATAGCCACATCGTGCCAACAAAGCAATAAACAAAGTGCCGATGTCAATGCGCCATTGCTATCAGACACAACATCGCTCAACAACCAACCCATTTTTGACGACCCCGAAGGCGAAATGGATAGCCTCTACCGCGCATACAACTACATTTACACACCCGAATTGGAGGCAGCCGTGCAAAGTGGCAATGCAGATGCAATGCAGATGCTTGCCTCAATGTATGCATACGGCATTGGTGGCGTAGAGCCCAACCGCAAAAAAGCATTCCAACTATATAGGCATTTGGCCGAACTTGGCGATGCCAACGCACAAGCCTACATCGGCTACATGATGCTCTATGGCGTTGGACCAATTGAAGACGCTGAAGCAGGCTTAGAATGGCTCGAAAAATCGGCCAACCAACTATGCCCCACAGCTTTCTACTACCTATCAAACTACTTTGAGCAAACTGGCGACACTGCCAACGCTCGAGTATGTTACCAAAACGCCATAAAACTCGGACTGCCTCACGCAGCTGAAGAGTAAAGACTTTTTTATACACATCAAAAAAACACCCCAAATGAGTCGCCGACTGCCAGCCGAATGGGAAAAACAAGAGTTTGTACAACTCACATGGCCCAATGCCGATACCGACTGGGCACCCATACTTACTGAAGCCATTGAGTGCTACACCAATTTGGCTCATGCCATTGTACAATACGAAAAACTTGTAATAGTTGCACGCAATGCCAATGAGGTCAGACCACACATAGCCGACATCGACCCAAAGATTGTAACCATTATTGAAGCCCCCATCAACGACACTTGGGCACGCGACCACGCATTCATAAGCGTCAGCAACAACAACAAACTTACACTGCTCGACTTCCAATTCAACGGCTGGGGACTGAAATTTGCCTCCAACTACGACAACCTAATAAACCGCAAACTCTTTGCAGCTCACAAACAACTAAGTACCAACGCTGTATACGAAAACCACCTCTCTACAGTGCTTGAAGGTGGTAGCATTGAGAGCGATGGGCAAGGCACAATACTCACCACAAGCGAATGCCTCTTATCGCCCAACCGCAACGGAGCCCAACTACGCCCAGAGATAACCCAAATATTGCAAAACGCCTTTGGAGCCGAACGCATATTGTGGGTCGACCATGGTTATTTGGCTGGCGATGACACTGATAGCCACATCGACACATTGGCTCGCTTAGCACCCAACGACACCATTCTCTACGTAAAATGCACCGACACTGCCGACGAACATTATCAGCAGCTAATGCTTATGGAACACGACTTGCAGCAGCTACGCACCAAACATTCAAAACCATACAAACTCGTTGCACTACCAATGTGTACACCTCAGTTTGAGCCAACCGACGGGCACCGCTTGCCTGCAACATACGCCAACTTCTTATTCATCAACGGAGCCATTTTAGTGCCAACCTACAACGCCCCCACCGACGAAGTAGCACTCAGCATCTTCCGCCACACCTTCCCTGACCGCAACATAGTGGGCATCGACTGCTCTGTGCTGATAAGACAACATGGCTCGCTACATTGCGTCACAATGCAATATCCGTCAATTGAAAACAACAAACGATAAAAGACTCTTATGGCTAAAAATATTAAGGTAGGAATAGTGCAACAAAGTGTTGTTCTGCCCATAGAAGATAACATGCTCAAACTGCGCCACAACATTGAAGTATGTGCTCAGCACGGAGCCAACTTAGTTGTTTTGCAAGAACTGCACAACACTCCCTATTTCTGCCAAACCGAAAACACCGATATGTTTATGCTTGCCGAGCCCATTCCGGGTCCGTCGACCGAATTCTATTCAGCAATAGCACGCCAATGCGGTATAGTTTTGGTTACCTCTATATTTGAGCGCAGAGCTGCTGGCGTATATCACAACACAGCCGTAGTGTTTGATGCCGATGGACGAATAGCTGGCAAATATCGCAAAATGCACATCCCCGATGACCCTGCATACTACGAAAAATTCTACTTCACCCCGGGCGACTTAGGCTTTGAACCTATCGACACAAGCATTGGTAGACTTGGCGTTATGGTTTGTTGGGATCAATGGTATCCGGAAGGTGCACGCCTAATGGCAATGAAGGGTGCCGAAGTGCTGATATACCCCACAGCAATAGGTTGGGAATCGACCGACACACCCGATGAAAAAGAACGCCAACGCAATGCATGGGAAACAGTGCAACGCGGTCATGCCGTAGCCAATGGCATACACGTAATAGCCGTAAACCGCGTAGGCTACGAGCCCGACCCATCAGGAGCTACGGGCGGCATCACATTCTGGGGCAACAGCTTTGTTGCTGGTCCGCAAGGCGAAGTGATATTCCGCGCCCGTACTGACCATGAAGAGAATGCCGTAGTTGACATTGACATCGAACGCTCAGAAGATGTGCGCCGCATTTGGCCATTCTTCCGCGACAGACGCATTGATGAGTATGAAGGAATTGTAAAACGCTTTCTAATCTGACCTATATTTGATTCAGCCAACCATAAATATTGAGCCAACCGATGCCGAACGCGAACTAATATTGCGCTACGCCAACGCTGATGTGCGCCAGATAGCCTTCAAACTGCGTCCATCTGACAACGTCAGACCACAATATGTTTTGCAACAAATAGCTGGTCAAGCTGCCATACGGAGCAAAGTGCCATCGTGGAGACGATATAGCAACCTAATTTTCCCCGTGCATCTGTCAGTAGAGCAATGCTCATCAGAAGCCACAGCACGCTACAAAGCCAAACTTGTTGAGCGACTCAAAGGCAGAGAAAAAACAGGTCAATTAGTTGACCTTACGGGCGGTTTTGGCGTTGATTTTTCATTTATGTCAGAACATTTTGAGCAATCGACCTACATAGAACTCAACGCTGAACTATCGCAAATAGTGAAGCACAACATAAACGCCATTGGTGTTAGCAACGCAAAAGTAGTTGCCACCGATGGCGTTGTATTTTTGCACGAGCTAACCTCAAAAGTCAGTTGTCTCTTCATCGACCCTGCTCGACGTAGCCAAAGTGGCGCAAAAACAGTGCTTTTGTCAGATTGCACACCAGACCTCACGCAACTCGAAGAGCAGATGGTGAGTAAAGCCGACTTTGCTATTGCCAAACTATCGCCCATGCTCGATGTGTCGGCAGCCTTGTCAGAACTGCACCACGTAGCCGAAGTACATGCCGTAGCTGTAGGCAATGAGTGCAAAGAGCTTCTGATAGTGATGCAAACCAATGCGCCATGCGAGCCAACTATATTTGCCGCTGCCGATGAACGCATATTCTCATTTACATTGAGCGAAGAAAAAAATGCGCCATCGCACCTCACCAATAGCATAGAACGTTACCTGTATGAGCCGTCGGCATCGGTGCTAAAAGTAGGTGCATTCAAAACCATCGCGGCACGTTTTGAACTCAAAAAACTGCATCAGAGCAGTCATTTGTATACAAGCAACACATTGCACACCAACTTCCCCGGCCGACTGTTTGAAGTACTTTCAGTTGGTACACTCCACACATTGCCACCAACAATGCAAGGCGTAAAAAAAGCCAACATAGCCACACGCAACTTTCCGCTCCGACCAGAAGAGATACGCAAACGACTAAAACTATCTGATGGTGGTGTCGATTACATTTTTGGCACAACACTATCCGACAACAAGAAAGCCATTATTCATTGCAAAAAATTATAAATCAGATATATACATGAACAGACACGCACAAGGCATATATTCGCTCATGCCACTTATAGCCTTCTTGGTAATATATTTAGGAGGCTCAATACTTTTGGGCGACTTCTACAAAATACCCATTACAGTTGCATTTTTGGTAGCAGCTATAGCATCTGTAATCATAGCCAAAGGCAATATTCAAGACCGCATATATAAATTCTCGCAAGGTGCATCAGACAAAAACATCATGCTCATGATATGGATATTCATCATGGCAGGTGCCTTTGCACATTCGGCCAGAGCCATAGGCTCAGTAGATGCCACAGTTGCACTTACGTTGCAAGTGTTGCCACAAAGTTTGCTCTGGACAGGGCTCTTCATTGCATCGTGCTTTATATCGCTCTCAATAGGCACATCGGTAGGCACTATTGTTGCGCTTGTACCAATAGCTGCAGGCTTAGCCTCTCACACCAATACATCTGTAGGTTTTGTGGCAGCCATAGTGGTAGGTGGTGCGCTTTTTGGCGACAACCTTTCGTTTATTTCAGACACAACAATAGCAGCCACACAGCTACTTGGTTGCAAAATGAGCGACAAGTTCAGAGCCAACATTCGCATAGTGTTGCCTGCTGCCATAATTGCCACCATAATATACACCATAGCTGGCACATCGGGTAGTGCATCAGAGCCAACTGCCGACATTGATGTGCTGAAGGTGTTGCCATATTTGGCAGTGATAGTGTTATCGCTCATAGGACTAAACGTAATGATAGTTTTGCTTGTAGGCATCATATTGTCGGCTGTGGTAGGCTTAGCTACACATTCGGTTGACATTTGGCAGTTTATCGAAGCAATGGGCAGTGGCATCAATAGCATGACCGAACTTATCACAATAACATTGTTGGCTGGTGGTATGTTGCAAATGATCAGAATAGGCGGAGGCATAAACTACATCATCAGCATCTTCAGCTATCGACTGACAGGTTCCCGAAGTGCCGAGTTTGTGATAGCTGCACTTGTGTCGCTATGCAACTTGTGCACAGCCAACAACACAATAGCCATCATCACAGCAGCTCCGATAGCCAAAGATGTTTCAGAAAAATTTGACCTCGACAATAAACGCGTAGCTTCGCTCCTCGACACCTTTTCGTGCTTTGTACAAGGCATAATACCGTATGGTGCACAGATGCTTATGGCATCGAGTTTGGCAGCCGTATCGCCCATCGAAATTATAAACAATTTATACTATCCGTATTTGGTCGGGTTGTTTGGTTTGTTGTCAATAATAGTTTATCCTATATTTTTCAAAAGAAAGAAAATAAAGGCATAAGGCAACACAAAAACAACAAAACGAAGGCAAGTTCTTATGGTAAAAGAACTTGCCTTCGTTTTGTTATGTATTAAAAATATTGCTATTTCGATGTACTACTCTTCCTGCCTTTGGATGTTGAGCCGGTTGATGTAGCTTGTCCGGCTGCCTTAGCTGCAGAGTTGTCGTTGGTAGCCGATGTAGTTTGTGTTGCACCAGCTTTTTGGTTGTCGGTAGTTGTTGGCTGTGTTGTAGTGCTCTTGTTGGTAGTTGTGGTGGTTGTTTTGGTTTTTGAACCCGATGATGTTTGTATTACCGGACCACATGCTGTGAGCATCAATATTGCAAAAGCTGTTATTAATATCTGTTTCATAGAGTTTTTGATAATTATGATACAAAATTAGATATTATTACGACTTTTGCAACATATTCGTTGTGTCAACTATCTATCGTTTTAGCAATTTTATTTTCTTGTTGCCATCGTCAACTATGTATAATCCGGGTCGGTCTATTCGCTCCACTCTCATGCCATTGATGTTGTATATTTTGAGTGTGTGGCTACCATCTGATATAGTTGGCACTGCATCTATTGATGTCGTAACCTCTTCTGATTCAGTATATTTTGAGTCACCTTGCAATTCTTCCTCTTCGGTTAGTTCTATTATGCCATAGTCGGTCCATTCTGACGATATTTTGTTGACTACAGCTTTTACACGATATTTGTAGATAGTACCTTTCAGGTTTTCAAACAATTGTGTTTGTTCTACAATATCAGCAACTACTATTCGCTCTGGTTCGTACACTACCGACACTTCTTTTTTAGAGTAATTGCCATCATACACTACCAAATTGCTCAGATAGAACGAGGCAGAACCTTCAATAGTAATTTGGTATTTGCCATCCTCAATATTCTTAACATCATATATATATGTTTTTGCTCTGCTTTTGCACTCTAATGTGTCAACCCTGATGGATTCTTTCTTATCATCGGCAATGCTTACATATATTTTGCTGCTACTACCAGCTGCTTGTGCTGAGAACTTTATGGTTATGCCACCTGACGTTATTGGTATTGTTGGTGTGGTAATGTAACCTTTTTGGGTATTGCCTATTTTCACACCTTTATCTGAAGCGTATATATATTTGCCACTCCACCCATCTGACTGTGTGTATTGGTTGATGCTCTGCGCTATGTTCGATGTAGCATCAATGTCAGCTGATTGGTCTTTGAGTTTTTGGAAGTTTTCTTCTATTACTATATGATTGTCGGGCAAATTTTCATTGACTTCAGATATTTCAACTGTGTAAGAGTCTACTTCAGATTCTGTATTCCAATCTATTGCAAAGGCATTTGCAGATATTTTGTATGCTTTTGTAATTATGGGTGTTGGCACATAAATACCACCCATAAAGTCAAATGATATTAACCCATCAGTCTCCTCAATGTTGGTAATGGGTTTGTTGAGTGCATATTTGCCATCGGTGTTTTTGTTGTATAGCTTTCCGCCCACATTGACGTGCGATGTATTGGTAAATTCTGTTACATTTTTTGCGCCGGGGAATAGGTCGCCTCTATAGTCAGATGCGCGCGAAGTAGAATAGCTATTATCAGCAACAACAACGCTCATGCGTGGATGCTTTTTGCTAGTATTGACGTTGTTACTATCCCATACTGATGCGCTATAATCTACATGAGTTATTAGCAGTCCGTGACAGTCGGTATAAGTGTCTACGTATGAGAACCAACGCTCACTTTGTCTATTTTCGAGTGTGAAATATTCATTGCGGTTTTTGTCGTTGTAAACAACGTATGCCACCGGCTCGTCGCCTATATTCGGAATATTCTCAATGCGGTCAGCTTCAGATAGTTCTATTGGTTTAAGCCAACCAGCAAACCAACGTTCGTAGGCTGTATATCCGCAAGGCACTTCGCCAATGTTTTCTGGTCCGCTATATGCGCCATAATCCATTACATCCCACGCATCCATACCAAATATGTTGCTGTACGAAACATCGTAGAAATCAGGGAAGCCCATGCAGTGCGAAAATTCGTGGCAAGCTGTGCCTATGCCGTCTATTGTATTGCCTGTTCGACCAGCCAATTCGCATGAGCAGGCGTATGTGTCAATTTTCACGCCGTCAAGGTGCAAAGCGCCAGTGCCATCGTTAGCTTGCTTACACGATGTGAGCGAATATTCGTGTGGCCAAATAGTGTTTGCGGGTGCGCCAGATGCTTCGCCATAACCAGCATAAATCACATATACTTGTTCCACTTCGCCATCACCATCCCAGTCGTAGTCAGCAAAGTTTACATATTCATTGGCCAATTTGCAGGCTTCTATTATCATCTCGCCCGGGTGCTTATCGTCGCCCCAAAAGTCGTTGGAACCATAGTATGAATATGGTTTGCTTACGGTTACAGGACCAACTACGTCAAATGTAAGGTTGAATTGCCCATAACTTTGGTCATAGAAGTAATCGTGCACAGAGCCAATATGCCCATTTTTGTCATAACCTTCTAAGTTGAATTGCTTATTGAAAGCATCATTGGCATCATCTTCTACCATCTCTTTGTTGCTAAAGTTTACGAGAATAACCAATCCTTTTTTATCTCCAATAAAGTTGGTATTGTTCTCAGTGGCTTGTGCTTTGAGTGCCGATGTATGTTGGCGTTTCTGCGCTATCTCTATGTATTTTTGGCTTACGTGCGCTTGTAGTTTATCCTTGTGCGCCTGTATGTATTTAAGCTCGTTGTCAGTTCGCTGTGATTCGTTGTGAGCAGCTATTTTTGAGCTTACCAATTTGTCATTTTCTATTGCTGCATAATAATATTGATTATCGTTGCCCAATACAATTGGTATGCGATCATCAGTTGTAGCAAAGTGAAAATGTTCGTCACCTTTCAGCCTAATGGTAAGCTGCGTACCATCGGGCTGGGTAATAGTAAACGGAATTGGGCGTGCCGGAATGGCGTAAGTAACTATTGTGCCTATCAAAGCTAATAGACATACAAACATGTACCTGTGTTTCATAATTTGTTTTTCATAAATTAAGGCAGTGCATAGCACTATTATCTATTGTTGTATTGAATTTAGCTGCAAATTATACATTTTACCAATACTTTAGTTGGTATTTTTTCTAAAAAATAATAATTATAAAGTTTTTTAACATTATAACACTTTATTGATAAAAAATGTATATTGCAAATATATACATTAATATACTGATTTGCAATGATTAACATCATAAAAACAACAAATTATTATATTCAATGCTATTATTTTTATTTTTCATAAGAAAAAACCATAAAATAGTTTAATTATCGCAATATATTCATTGTGATATAAGCACACAAAAAGCCATTCGCAAATCAAAAAACATCAGAATTA
>CAJONN010000045.1 GCA_905235955.1 uncultured Marinilabiliaceae bacterium | reverse complement strand
CAAAAGAAGAATAAAAATAGATGATATAACACTTTGAAAATGTGTTTTTTATTATCAGTGTCATAAAAATCAAAACAATTATTGGTGAAAAATACTATTTTGCAATAAATGAAAATGTTTAAATTTGTGCCCAAAGTCTTTTCAGACATCAACATACGATAAAAATAGATGGCAAAAAATAGCGACACATACGACTTGGTAATAGTGGAGTCTCCCGCCAAGGCAAAAACCATAGGTCAGTTTTTGGGCAATGGTTATATAGTAAAGTCAAGTTACGGTCATATACGTGACTTGAAGAAGAATAATTTTGGCGTTGACGTGGAGCATGGCTTTTTGCCAGAATACGTTATACCAGACGATAAACAAGCGGTAGTAAGTGAGCTAAAAAAATGTGCTCAGAAAGCCTCGTCGGTATGGCTTGCATCCGATGAAGACCGCGAAGGAGAAGCCATATCGTGGCACCTGTCAGAAGTATTAGGGCTTGATGCAGCAACAACAAAGCGCATAGTGTTTCATGAAATAACCAAAGACGCCATCTTAAATGCCATAAAAACACCGCGCACCATCAATATGGATTTGGTCAATGCACAGCAAGCTCGTAGAGTGCTCGACCGCTTAGTAGGTTTTGAACTCTCGCCAGTGCTATGGCGCAAAGTAAAGCCACAACTCTCAGCAGGGCGTGTGCAATCAGTTGCCGTAAGAATAATAGTAGAGCGTGAGCGTGAAATATTTGCATTTGAGTCACAGCCATCGTTCCAGACCGTAGCTACATTCATACTCAACAAAGGCAACCAAAAATATGAACTCAAAGCCGAACTCAACAAACGTATAAAAGATGTTGACCAAGTAAAGACACTGCTTGAGCAGTTGCAAACATCAGGTTTCAGCATCGATGGAGTTGACAAGAGACCTATTGAGCGTCATCCGGCACCGCCATTTACCACATCAACATTGCAACAAGAGGCAAGCCGTAAATTGGGCTTCTCAGTGTCGCAAACAATGTCAGTAGCGCAGCACCTATATGAGGCCGGCTTGATAACCTATATGCGTACCGACTCAGTAAACCTTGCTGAAGCCGCACTCAAAAACGCAGCCAACGTAATAAGCTCTACAATGGGTAAAGAATATCTGCACACACGCCGATACAAAACCAACTCAAAAGGAGCACAAGAAGCGCACGAAGCCATTCGCCCAACACACATAGAAAATAGCACCATTGACGGTACCGCACAAGAAAAACGCTTGTACGAACTCATCTGGAAACGTACTATAGCTTCGCAAATGGCAGATGCAAAGGTAGAAAAAACCACCATACACATTAGCGCATCAGCTACTGAAGCAGTCTTTGTGGCCTCAGCCGAAGTAATACTCTTCGACGGCTTTATAAAAGTATATGCAGAGTCGACCGACGATGATGTCAACGAAGATGGTACAGCAACATTGCCAAGCGTAGCTGTTGGCGATACACTAACAATAAAAAACATATTGTCGCGCGAAAAGTGGAGCCAAAAACCACCTCGCTACAACGAAGCATCGCTTGTGCACAAACTCGAAGAACTTGGTATAGGTCGCCCATCGACCTACGCGCCAACCATATCGACCATACAGCAACGAGGCTATGTAGTAAAAGAGAGTCGTGACGGACAAGAACGCAAATATAAGCAGCTCAAACTTACCCCCAAAGGAGGAGTAGAGCAGACAGAAAAAACAGAAATAGCAGGTGCAGAGAAAAACAAACTCTTCCCCACAGATATAGGCATGATAGTAAACGACTTCTTGCTACAAAACTTCGACCAAATAATGAACTACAACTTCACGGCCGATGTAGAGAAGCAGTTTGACGACATAGCCGAAGGCAACTTGCAGTGGCAAAAAGTGATGGACGACTTCTACAAATCATTTCATAGCAAAGTAGAAGACACTATGGAGCATTCGACCAAAAACACAGGCGAACGCATCTTAGGTATCGACCCCAAAACAGGCAAGCAAGTGAGCGTGAGAGTTGGTAGGTTTGGACCAATGGCGCAGATAGGTGATGCCGACGAAGAAAACGACAAACGCAAATACGCATCGCTTCGCCACGACCAGCACATTGAAACCATCACACTCGATGAAGCCCTGCAACTATTTGAGTTGCCACGTCAAATAGGTGAATATGAAGGCAAAGAAGTAACCATAGGTATAGGTCGATTTGGTCCGTACATACGTCACAACAGTGTCTTTGTATCGCTCAAAAAGACCGATGACCCCTACACCATAGAGCTTGATGCAGCCATAGCACGCATTGAAGAAAAGCGATTGGCTGACAGCCAGAAAGTAATAAAAGAATTTGCAGAAGATGCCACCGTCAGAGTGCTCAATGGAAGATGGGGACCATACATAGCTTGGGGTAAAACCAATGTAAAAATACCCAAAGGTACTACACCTTCAGAGCTATCGTATGCCGAATGTAAAGAACTCTTTGAAAAGCAAACCGCTACATCAGAAGCTAAGCCCAAAGAGAAAATAACCAAACGTACGATGGTCAAAAAGACAAAATAAATCAGAAAAAACTACGTGAGAATGGTTGAAAAGTTATGCTCAAAAACCATAAAACTCAAGTAGAAAAAAACATAAAGAGTGAAAAAAATGCTTGTTAAACTTACGCAAAAAGTCGTTCTGAAATGTGAAAAAAATGTATTTAGGAATTTTTTGCGAATGTTTTATTGCAATAAAGGTGTATTATTGCTCTTTTTTGTTTTAATTTGCATTCTGAATGGGCAAGTAATATATGCCCAAAACGAAATGCAGTTTGCTGGATATGCTAACTTACCCATAGTTGTTAATCCCGGAGCTGCTGGCAAGACTGGAACATGGAATGCAGTTGGCGCATTCAGAAAACAATGGGTAGGCTTCGACGGGTCGCCACAGACATCAATATTAGGCGTCGATGGTGAAGTAGCCTTCTTGAAAAGTTTTCATGGTGTAGGTGCAAGTGTTTTTCACGATAAAAGTGGACCACTTACAATGATGAACATCAATGCCAACTACAGCTACCATATAGAGCTATCGAAAGGACAAGTAGGAATAGGATTAAGGCTCGGTGCACTCAATGCAGCCTTCAATGTGTCAGAGTTGAGTGCAACTGTTGATGGTGCTGAAACTGACTACCATCAGTCGTCAGACTTAGCACTGCAAGGCAGTGATGATAGTGGAACATCATTTGATGTAGGTTTGGGTGGTTTTTATCAGTCAAGCAAAAGTTATATCAGCTTATCGATGTTGCACCTCAGTTGTCCGAAAATAGAGCTAAAAAGTGGCACACAAATCAAAGCTCGACCTATTCTGACGTTTGGAAGTGGATATAAATTGGGTAGTGGGCAAACAAATTTTGAACCCCGACTCTTTTTTAAATCAGACTTTGCTTCGTGGCAGCTCGAGATGAGTGGCAATGTAAATATGAAAGACAAGATAGGTTTTGGCGTAGGATATCGATTGCAAGATGCAATTTTTTTTACGTTTGGAATAAACCTTTCGAACGGGATGTACGTAGGATATGGGTACGACTTGTGCCTATCTGAACTGCATCGATACAATAGCGGTTCGCATGAAGTAGGAGTCAGCTACACTTTCAATATAGATGTTGAAAAGCGAACCAAAAGATATAAAAGTGTACGAATACTATAATAGAAGTATATATAGGCTATTATGAAGAATATAATTGTTTTTGCACTATCGCTACTTTTACTAAGTAGTTGTGGTGGCACAGGAAATGGTGAGCTTGTAGGCGTTCAACGTGATGCGAACTTTTTCGAACCTAATCCTTACGGAATGTTGTTCATTGCTCAAGGTAGTTTCAATATGGGACAAAATGAGCAAGATTTCGCAAGCACGTCTAATGCTCAAGTAAAAACCGTTACTGTTCGTTCTTTTTGGATTGACGAAACTGAGATAACCAACTCAGAATATCGCCAATTCGTATATTGGGTGCGTGACTCTATTGCCCGTCGCCTACTTGGTGAACAGTTTGATGAATTCTTCATCACTGAAGATAATATGGGTAATGAGCTTGATCCTCCGTTCCTTAATTGGGAAACACCTCTCGATTGGTACAACCAAGAATACGCTGAAATCCTTGAAGAGATGTATTATCCTGAAAAGGAACGATTCTTCCGTAGGAAAGAGCTTGATACTCGCAAACTTGAGTATGAATATGAGTGGGTAGACTTGCAACAAGCAGCTAAGCGTTCGAATCGTTACAACTTCGAAACAAAACAATACGAAGGTCAGGTATACGATGCAAAAGGTGAACTTGGCGACATAGTCGATCGTTCATCATTCATAATGAAAGACCGCGTACTTGTATATCCTGATACATTGTGTTGGATAGCAGACTTTACCTATTCATTCAACGAGCCATGGACACAGATGTACTTTTGGCATCCGGGCTTCGATGAATATCCTTGTGTAGGTGTAAGTTGGAAGCAAGCAACAGCTTTCTGTATTTGGCGTAGCAACCTCTTGAACAACTATTTGCATAGCGAAGGTCAGCCATTTGCAATGGATTATCGCCTCCCAACCGAAGCAGAATGGGAATATGCAGCACGTGGCGGTCTTAAGTCAAGTGTCTATCCTTGGGGTGGTTACTACACTCGTAACGATAGAGGTTGTTTCGTAGCCAACTTCAAGCCATTGCGTGGTAGATATGTTGACGATGGTGCAGCAGCTACCGGACCAGTAATGTCATATGCTCCAAACGACTTTGGCTTGTATGATATGGCAGGCAACGTATCAGAATGGACATCGAGTGCCTTCGACGAATCATCATACGCTTATACACACGACTTCAACCCAGACTACAAATACAATGCACGCCCTGACGAGTCGCACGTAATGAAGAGAAAAGTAATACGTGGTGGTTCGTGGAAAGATATAGCATACTATCTGCAGTGTGGTACACGTTCTTATGAATATCAGGACTCAGCAACATCATACATTGGTTTCCGTTGCGTCCGTGATTATATTGGTGAATAATAAAAAAAAATAACTAACGTATCAAGAAATAAATTTGCTTTATGAGTTTACAGGAATTAGTAGAAAGCCCTGCCTATAAGAAGATAATGGGATATGTATATGGCTGGGGAGCTTCAGTTGCCATTATCGGTGCGCTTTTCAAAATCATGCACTTTCCCGGTGCTAGTATAATGCTTGTTGCAGGTTTGGGTGTAGAAGCCTTCATCTTCTTTATGTCAGCCTTCGAACCACCTCATGCAATGCCCGATTGGACGTTGGTATATCCTGAACTTCTTGGACTTGAAGACACAGAGTCAAACGATCGTCATAGCCATGCTTCAAATGGTGGCAATGGTGGTGGTAGCGAACTTTCAGCACTTGTATCAGCAGGTGCTATTGATCAGACTACAATCAACCAACTCTCAGAGGGAGTAAAGAAACTTGCCAATACTACTTCACAGATGGCAGATCTTACTGATGCTACATCAGCAACAAAGGCATACATCAACAATGTAAAAGTAGCAAGCGACTCTTTGAGCCAATTCTCAGCAGCACAATCAGAAGTAGCTGCAGTAGGTAGCAGATTTACAGAGTCGAGCAGCAAGTTGGCAGATGCAGTAGCATCACAAGCTGACCTCTCAAAGCAACTTAGCAACAATATGTCAGCAGTGAACGCTGCATACGAAAAGCAACTCTCAGGCTTGAACACTCAGCTCAAGTCGACCGAAACATTGGCAAGTGGCTTGAATACAATTTCGAGCGAACTCGCAGCATCGGTACAGAGCGTACAGGCTTATCGTGAACAGATAGTTTCGTTGAGCAAGACTGTAGGAGAATTGAATTCGATATATGGCAATATGCTTAGCGCAGTTACCAATCGATAATCGGTGAAGAGATAACAGGAGTATTAATCAAAAAATCGTTTATCGATGAGTGGAGGTAACTGTCCCGAGACCCCGAGGCAAAAGATGATAGGTATGATGTACCTCATGCTTACCGCGATGCTTGCCTTGAACGTGTCAGGCGACTTGCTTAATGCCTTTATCCTTGTTGACAATGGTATTAAGAATTCAACAAAAGTCGTAAATCAGAAAATAAATAAGCAATATTACGATTTTGACGCAGCTAATACGCAGAATCCGAAAAAGGCTGGTGACAAGTATAAAGATGCTCTCAGCATCAAATCAAAAGCTGACTCACTTTACAATCAGATACAATATTACAAGTGTTTGATGGTGCTTACAGCTGATGGTGCTGGTCCTGATGATGAGGGTAATCCATACACACCAGACAACTATGTATCAGTGAGCAATCAGGATATTGCAGCTCAGTTGATGATAACTGAGAAGAGTGGTGCACGTGGCGACACGCTGAGAAGTATGATAAATGAATATCGTGATTTCTTGGTTAAGTTTTGCTCTGACGATTCAGCACGTGTAAGTTCACTCAATGCTCAGTTTAACACTGATCCTATTAAGAACAAAGATGGTGATATTGAGCCATGGATAGCAAAGATTACAGAGCACTTGCCACTTGCTGCAACAATGTCAATATTGTCAAAATTGCAGAATGATGTGCGTAGCTCACAGTCTGATATTGTAAACTTACTATATGCTAAGGTTGACGAGGCTTCGTTTAAGTTTACTGGTATCAAACCACTTGCTATACCAGAGTCGAACTACGTATTGCGTGGTCAGAAGTATAAAGCAAACATTATGTTGGCTGCATACGATGAGACAATGGATCCGATAGTGACTGTAAATGGTCAGCAGTTGCCAACAGAAGCTGGTCAGGGTAAATATGAAGTACCTGCTTCATCAGTAGGTCAGAAGTCATATAAAGCAACTATACAGATACCAGATCCTGTAACAGGTGAGTTGAGATCGTATGAAGTAGAGTCGAAGTATGAAGTTGGTGAGCCATCAGTAGTAGTTTCACCTACCAAGATGAACGCCTTCTACATAGGTTTGGACAACCCAATTGAAATTTCAGCAGCTGGTATTTCGTCTAGCGACCTTATTGTAAATGCTACAGGTGCACAAATTTCAAAGTCAGGAGCTGGCTATATTGTAAGACCAAACAACAACACTGCAAGAGCAACAATTAGTGTATCAGCTAAGACTACTGAAGGTGTTAGATCGCTTGGTAGCAAGGAGTTCCGTTTGCTTCGTGTGCCAAACCCAGAGGCTACACTTGGTGGTTTGAGTGGTGGTAAGATAAAAGCAGGTGTGCTCAAAGCTCAAGCAGGTGTGTTTGCTGAAATGAAAGACTTTGTGATGGACGTTAAGTTTACTGTTACAAGTTTTGCAGTTTCAACCGTAAAAGCAGGCTTCCTTGTATCAGAGCGTTCGTCATCAGCTTCGTTTACTCCAGCACAACGAACACTGATAAACGGAATGCAAAAAGGACAGAAGTTCTATATTGAAGAGATCAAGGCCAATGGTCCTGGTGGCAATAGAAAACTGAGTCCGATAGCGTTCACAGTTGATTAACTATTAAAATGGTTAAGATATGAAAAAGGCATTCATAACATTAGCAATGGTTGCAATGACAGCCATATCAGGTTGGGCTCAAGAAGCTGAACCAGATACAGCGCAGTCGCCCTTTTTAGGAGTTGACAATATTGCTAAGAAAGAGCATATAGCCAACAAGAAGGCTATACCTTACGTCCATGTACGTGAGGCCGACGTGTTGTGGTCTAAGACTATTTGGCGCATCATAGATATGCGTGAGAAGATGAATCATCCGCTCTACTATCCAACGACAACAGATCCTATTGATGGTCGTAAGTCGGTTGTAAGATTGATGCTTGATGCCATTGGACATGGAGATCTCATAGCTTATGATGCCAACTTGGGTTTTGGTAGAGAGTTTGACCGCAGAATGGATTTTGCTGAAGTGCAGAAGAAGTTTGGTGCAGGCATTGATACCGTTGAAGTGCAGAACCCAGAAACAGGTATGTATGAAAAGACGATAGTTCAGAATGAAGTTGAAACATCAGATGCTAAGAAGTTGCTCTTGAAAGAGGTTTGGTACTTTGACAAGAAATATACTCGCATGGATGTGCGCATCATAGCTATCTGTCCTATCATAGAAAGACCTGATGAATCAGGTGAGCGTATTGACCAGATACTTTCGTTCTGGGTATATTTCCCAGAATTGCGCCCATTGTTGATGCACCAAGAGGCATACAACTCAAAGAACGATGCTCAGCGCGATTCGTTTGATGACTTGTTTGCAAAGCGTCGTTTCGGTAGCTATGTATACTCTGAAGCCAACGTATATAACAACCGTACTATACTTGAAATGGCTGCAGGTAATATAGAAACCAACTTGGAAGCTGAGCGCATCAAAGCAGTATTGTTCCAAAAGGAACATGATGTTTGGGAATTCTAAGAATGTTGATATATTTTTAATATCGAGGGAGGTAATCTTATGAAGATTACCTCCTTTTTGGCTTTTTATATGAGTGTGGGAATAGGGGTTGGGTGATAATTGATGGAAGTGATTTTGAAAAATCAGTCGAAAGAAACGTGTTTTTTTAAGAAAAAATTACAAAATGCTTTTATTTCGCATATAAATGGCGAAAAGTATGAGATAAAGCAGTTATCTTTGCTATATTAAAACAATAAAAATGGGTAAACTTATATTGGTTACAGGTGGTACGGGCTTTATAGGTTCGCACACCGTAGTAGAGCTTCAGCAAGCAGGCTATGATGTTGTCATAGTTGATAATTTGTCGAATTCGAAAGCTGAAGTGGTTGACAATATCGAAAAGATAACAAACATACGTCCGGCATTTGAGAATTTTGACCTTGCCGATAGAGAATTGACGCATGATTTCTTTAAGCGTCATAAAAACATTGAGGCGATTATTCATTTTGCAGCATTCAAGGCTGTAGGTGAGTCGGTGCAGAAGCCACTTGAATATTATCGCAACAACCTCACAGCACTAATAAATTTGCTTGAATGTATGAAAGAGTACAATGTAAACAACTTTGTATTCTCATCATCGTGCACAGTATATGGTCAGCCGGACAAGTTGCCAGTAACAGAGCAAACACCACGCAAGCCAGCTGAATCGCCTTATGGCAATACGAAAGCTGTGGCAGAGGATATAATACGTGACTTTGCACACGTCAATCCGCAAGCTAAGACAATAGCTTTGCGCTATTTCAACCCAATAGGTGCGCATCCGTCGGCATTGATAGGCGAAGCACCAGTGGGCGTGCCAAACAATCTTGTGCCATATATTACGCAGACTGCTGCGGGCATAAGAAAAGAGCTTAGCATATTTGGCAACGACTATAACACACCAGATGGCACTCCGGTGAGAGACTACATTAATGTTGTAGACCTTTCGAAGGCTCACGTAGTGGCTATTGCGCGCCTGATAGAGGGCAAGAACAAGACCAACAATGAGTATTTTAACATAGGCACTGGTAATGGATTGTCGGTAATGGAGCTTGTAAACGCCTTCAAGAAGGCTACGGGTGTAGATTTGCCATATAAGATAGTTGGTCGCCGAGCTGGTGATATAGAGAAGATATGGGCTGATACTTCGTATGCCAACAATGAACTTGGTTGGAAGTCAGAAAAGAGCATAGAAGAGACTTTGCTTTCAGCTTGGAACTGGGAGAAAAAATGCCGTGGCATAAAGTAATAGGAACTATATAAGATAGAATAACATCAGTGTCTTGTGAATGTAACAGATGTGAGACACTGATGTTATTTTTGTTTGAGGCGTTAAAAACGCTGATAGTGTTGTATAAAACAAAAAAATAGTAGTATCTTTGCACCGCTTTTAGGCTTTTGGATATGAAAGAGACTGAAGATTGCATAATACCCTTTAAAAGCTATGCTGATGGAGTGCATGAATTTGACTTCGAAATAGGTGATAGTTTTTTTCAGAGGATAGAAAATTCGCTGATAGAGAGGGGAAATCTGAAGGTTGGCGTTCAGATGACTAAGAGTCAGCAGATGCTGAGATTTCATTTTGTGATAGACGGAACAATAACTGTGCCTTGCGATGTATGCTTAGAGGATATGGATTATCCGATAGTAGGATGCGAAGGCGATATGACAGTGAAATTTGGTCCGGTTACAGAAGAGATATCTGATGAACTTTTTCAGATAGCAGAGAATGATAATGAAATATCAGTATCGCAATGGATATATGAAATATTGGCAGTGAGCCTACCTATAAAGTTTGTTCACTTTGAGGATGAAAATGGCAATCCGACGTGCAATCCAGAGATGCTTAGCAAACTCAATCAGTACTTAGTAACTGATGAAGGCGCATCAGCAAAAAGTAGCACAGAGGAGGAGACAGATCCGCGATGGGATAAACTGAAAGGGTTGTTGTGAAAGAAAGATAATTAAACAATAATAAATAACGTAATAAGATGGCACATCCTAAGCGAAACCATTCGAAAACACGTACAGCAAAGCGTCGTACGCACTACAAAGCAGTAGCTCCTACACTTGGTGTATGCTCAAACTGCGGTGCTGCAATTCAGCTTCACACAGTATGTGGCGAATGTGGTTACTATCGTGGCAAACTTGCTATTGAGAAAGAAGTTACTGCATAATAATTTCTTATCAGTGTAAGCACGTTTTTGCATAAAACGATGTAGAATCTGCCCCTCTGGTCGGTCTGACTTAGAGGGGCAGATTCTGTATAGTGGTATGACTTTTCTTTATGTGAGTGTGAAAATGGAAGTTATTTTGAATGGTTAAATGAAAGAACTGTGGGGTTGACGAAATTGGTGTTAATGTCTTTTGTGTCAACCCATTGCTTGGGTTTTTCTATCATTAGCAGACCACAGTCGGCAATAGATTCGCCAAAGTTGTTGTGTACGTGCACGGCAATGACATTCTCCGAGCCGTCAGTTTTTATGAGGTCTTTTTCGGCATCGCTGAGCAACTTGACGGCATCGATATTCCAGCCTATTGTACCTGCAGGAGCACCCAAAATGGTTACGACACGCACACCATTGATATACCATTCAGCAGGCGAATCGTCGTATCCACAAGCTAAAAATATATCGCCCTCGAGAGGTTTGTTGAGTGTGAAAGACCGGCGCAAATAGATGTCGGCCACCTCGTTGAGTTGTGCCCACACAAAGGGTTTCTCCATTAGCTGAGGATATTTTTCTGCATTGAGATTGCAAAATGGTGAGGTTTCGTGGCTCCAATTTGAAGTGCTCGATGTGGTGGAATATTGTGGCATAAACCACTCATTTCCATCAGCATCTGCTTGGGGTACGTCTAATACTTTGTTGTAATACTCCATACGCCACCGACCTTCGTCTGTGAAAAATTGCACGCCAGAACCAAATACGCAAACGTCGGCTTCCCATGTTTGTTCGCTCGCATGATAAGATGAAGGGATTATAGGCTTTGATGTTATTTGTGCCATAGCTACTGAGCTACAAAGAGTTAGCCCTAAAAGTGTGATAATTTTTGATTTCATTAGATAAGATTTAGTGTTAACAAAAGTATAAAAATATTAATAAATAGGCATCGGATTTTATCTTTAAAAGATATTTTTTAGCAATTTTCTTGTGTTTGGCGTTTTTTGCCAACGTTCAAGAAATGCAACTCGATTTAGGTGTAAGAGTAGGTAGGCTCGACCATTATTCTTCGTTTATAGTAAAGGTAGAGTGTGAAGATGAAGTTGAAATAATAGGTAATATTGATAGTGAAAGTATGTATATTA
>CAJONN010000044.1:406-14117 GCA_905235955.1 uncultured Marinilabiliaceae bacterium | reverse complement strand
TCATTGGGCGTAGATGTGGAAACTATCTCCAAAGCAACAGGCCTTTCTGCCGATGAAATCGAGAAATTGTAAAAATTGTTTCGATTCAATCCTCCGCATAATGCAGTGGGACGAGGAAAACCGCTTGCAATCTCTCGGCGACGATGGCTACGTCTCAAGATATACCTACAACCATGCTGGCGAGCGCGGGCGTTCGATAAAACGCCCAAAGACATAATCAGACACAAATAACCGACCTTTATGGCTATGATTTGAACCTTACTTGCGATAAAATTCGGGAAACAAACTATTTCAACGAAACATGCCAAGTAACCATTCCGCAAGCAATTGTGGCATTCTTTGAAAGCATCGATTTTGAAAATGCCATAAAATTAGCCCAACTTTCACCCCATCAACATCGCCATCTCAGCAGTCATCGGGGGAGCGGCGTTAGTTGGGGGGCGCTTGTGTCCTACAAATTTGAGTAGATTTATTTTGGACGGCATTACAATGCAATATATTGTCATAGATTTTTTTATATTTTTCATACATTTGTGATAGTTTAAGCACAAATGATTTAATTATTTTTTCAATGCACACATCAAATGCCATATTTGCTAACGATATTGAGCTGACTATTAGGCAAATGCAAAATGAGAAACAACGAGAAGTTTATATGCGTTTTTTCAAAACTAAGAAAGGCGAATATGGTTATGGCGACACATTTTTGGGAGTAACAAACCCACAAGTGAGATTAGTTGTGCGCGAAGCATGGAAACAGACTTCGACCGAAGAGGCTACTAAATTGATAACGAGTCAGATACATGAAGTACGCCTTTGCGGATTGCTCATACTAACCAAGAAAATGGAACAAGCCGTAAAACGTGCCAACGATAGTGAGATGCGACATATTTTTGAGCTCTACATATCGCTACACAAACACATCAACAATTGGGATTTGGTAGACCTATCAGCCAACATTATAGCTGGTTTTTGGGAAGTGCATCACCCTGAAGAACATCGTCTCGATGAATGGATTGATGCCTCTAATAGCACTCTTTGGCAAAAACGTATAGCAATGATAAGTACTTGGCGACTAATTAGATATGGACGCTATGATGAAGTCGTTGCGCGTGCTACTAAGCTACTCAATAGTAATGAAGATTTGCTGCATAAAGCTACAGGTTGGATGCTACGCGAACTTGGTAAAAATGGTGGAATGGATATTTTGCTCTCCTTCCTTGAAAATAATGTACAGAAAATGCCATCAGTAATGCTGCGATATGCAGTAGAAAAACTGCCTCCACAAGAACGCAAATATTGGCTCGAAAGGCGTAAAGCCTCTTAGTGCTTATCGTATTGATTTTTAGCTATTTCACAAATCGGTCGAAATTAGTTGCTATTGTTATGCTATTGGCTGCTCCGGCAGTATGATATTTACCCATGCCGTATGATATATCAAATTTAGCAACTCTAAAACCTAAGCCCCACGACAAACCTGCCGCGCCACCTACTGATGAGTCACGATTCTCTCGGCGCACTCTATGATTGTAGCCAAACGCAGCAAATATGCGCTCTGATGGTACAAAT
Source organism: uncultured Marinilabiliaceae bacterium (assembly GCA_905235955.1). Lineage (GTDB taxonomy): Bacteria > Bacteroidota > Bacteroidia > Bacteroidales > Marinilabiliaceae > W3P20-009. The sequence goes on along the minus strand of CAJONN010000044.1, from coordinate 12,548 downwards.
TCTATACCTATTATTGTGTGGCGAAACAAATTGTCGGCAAACGAAATTTTGTTGTTTCTGTCGGGCGACAAATCCCAATGAAAGATATCTTTGAGAGTAGCCGTAATGCGAAATGGCGCATACTCTGCTTTGTATGACAAGCCTATACGCATATCAGTATTGAGCCTCTCATGGTCTTCTGCATCATCAAAACGCTTTATTTGTGCGCCCAAATTGCGAATTACTGCACCAACTCTAAATCGCTTATTATCAGATGTATAATAGCCACCCATGTCCATTGCTAAACCAAACGAATTGTATTCGGCCAACTTACTGTATATAGGTTTGAATGTGGCAGCCATAGTATAATTGTGCGAAAACGAATGTGAATAGATAAAGTTGACAGCCACCTCTTGTGCCGTGAATGTACCTATCTCTGTGCCTATTTCGTCGGTTTGGTCAAACGAACCATAGTTGATATATTGCACTCCTACCATTAGTATGCCATCTATTTGCTGCATCCTACGTGCATAAGCCACCGAGCCAGATTTTATGCCAGCTTTGAGAGGTGTAAAGTTGAGTCCAATGCTATTGTGCATAGAGTCGCGCAAGGCGGCTGGGTTGTGAATGGCAAAGTTTAGATCGTCAGCACCAAGCACTGCATGCGCCCCACCAAGTGCTGTTTGGCGGCTCGATGTTGGCATATCAATAAATTCGTATGCATTGCCACTTCTACTTTGTGCCAAAAGTATGTTGCATGTGGCTGATATGGTCAGAAGTGTTGATATTAGGGCTAATTTTTTCATGCGTTCTCTGTTGCTGAATAGGTTTGTGTTATTTTTTCTTCAATGATGCATTCATTTTGTGCATTTTTAAGCGATAATCTTTGGGCGATATGCCTACATATTGTTTGAAGTATTTGCCAAAAAAACTTTGTGTCGGAAAGTTCATAGCTATGGCTATATCTTTTATTGACATATCAGAGCGTTCGAGCATTTGTTTCATTCCGCCAACTACTACATTTACAATCCATTGCAATGCACTGTTGCCCGATTTTTCTTTCACTATGGCAGAAAAATAACGTGGCGAGAGGTTTTGTTCTTCAGCATAAAAAGAGACATCGCGTTGCACTTTGTAGTTGCAATAGAGTGATGCTAAAAACTTGAAGAAGACAATGTCTTTTTTAGATGTCATTGTATCTTCTGTTTTATTGGCAAAGAATATCGACATTATTTCGTATAGTGCTACTTGTCCTATTGACTTGAGTATTTCAAACTGAAATTTGTGCATTATGCCTTCATAGTTGCCTGTTTCGGTGTCGGCAAGTTTTTGCCTTACGATGTCGAATATTGTTATGATTTTATCAAACTCAGCGTCAGACATTTGTACGCTCGGATTGTTGCGCAAAAACAATATGCTCTCTATGCTTGTAACTTTTAATATGCCTTGTACTACGTAGTCTAAATCAATAGATGCTATTACGCCTTCAGCGTCATCGGTAGCTGATATGGGGCGCAACATCACAGATGGCATGTAGAGGTATAAGCCACCTTTGTGCAGTGTGATGGTACTGCCATTGACCATTAGCACAACTTCACCTTTTTTACAAATGAAAACGCCACAACGGTCAAGTCGGTTTACTACCTGACCAAATGAGAATATATCCATGTTTTGCTTTGATACGTCAGCAAAACGGAACATATTTTCGGTTTTGTTCATATATGTATTGTCTGTTTCAGATAGCTTTTGTTGCATTATCGAGCCAAAGTTGTTCGTCGGTTGTTGGGAGTAGGTCATGCAATGTAGCTCGCACCATGCTATGATAGTTGTTGAGCCAATCTATTTCAGCTGATGTGAGCATCTCTTTTATTATTGGGCGTGTGTCGATGGGGCAAAGTGTGATGGTACGGAAGTTGAGGAATTGTCCGAAATTAGTTTTTTCAGCTTGCTGACACACAACTATGCTCTCTATGCGCACGCCATGTTGTCCTTCACGGTAAATGCCGGGTTCGTTGCTTGTTATCATACCCGGAACAAGAGCCACACCATTGTCTACTTTTGATATGCGCTGCGGACCTTCATGCACATTGAGGCAAAAACCAATACCGTGTCCTGTGCCGTGTCCATAGTCGATGCCTTCGCGCCACATTGTTGCACGTGCCAATACATCAAGTTGTACGCCACGTGTGCCTTCTGGGAATATGGCTGTAGCAAGTGCTATATGTCCTTTGAGTACAAGAGTGTAATCGCGTTTGGCTTGCTCGCTCACTGGTCCGAGGGCTATGGTGCGAGTGATGTCAGTTGTGCCATCAGCATATTGTGCGCCTGTGTCGAGCAAGAGCAGACCTTCAGGTTTGAGTTCGGCGTTGCTCTCTATTGAGGGCGAGTAGTGTACTATGGCGGCGTTGGCTCCGTATGCTGCTATGGCTTCAAACGATTCGCTGACGAAGAGTTCGTTTTGCTTGCGGAAGCTGAGTAGTTTGTTTGCCACGTCGAGTTCGGTTATTCGATGTTTGCCCACCGATGTGTCGAGCCAATGCAGGAAGCGTACAAGTGCTACGCCATCGCGTACATGGCTGGCATACATGTGGTTTATTTCGTCAGGACTTTTGCGTCCTTTGAGGGTGGTTATGTAGCTTCTGCCTTCTACTCTCACTACCGTTTTGGGTAATGTGTGTGCTATGCGTGTGTTGGTTGTTTGTGGGTCGTAGAATACACGTGCATCGGTAGGTATGTTGGCCATATTTTTTTCAAAATGGTCATAGAAGGTTAGTTTTATGCCATCTTCGTTGAGTCGGCGACTAATGATGGAGCTGAGTTTGTGTGGGTCGATGTAGAGGTGCTCTTCAGTAGGAGTAACGAGCATATATGCGTAGAACACGGGGTTGTATTCTACGTCGTTGCCACGCAAATTGGTGAGCCATGCCACGTCGTCGAGTGCAGTAACTAAGTAGTGGCTGATGTTGTTTTTGAGCATCTCATGGCGCAGAAGTTCTACTTTTTGCAATCTGTCTAATCCGGCTATGCTTGGGTCCATCTCTATCACTTCATCGAGTGGTAATTTTTCGCGTGGAGCAAATACATCGTTTACGATGTCAACTTTATAGTTGAGTTTGATACCGAAGTCTGATAGTTTTTTCTTTATTGTTTTAAATGTTTCGGCAGGCAATGTAAATCCGTCGATACCTACGACGCTACCTGATGGCATTACATTGGTAAGATATGTAATATAGTCGGGCACATGTGGGAGCCCGCTTTTGAAGAGCTCTATAGAGGTGTCGCGTATCTGTTTTTCGGCCTGAATGTAGTAACGAGAGTCGACCCACAAGCCTGCATGGTTGTGAGTGATAAGAAATGTGCCAGCCGAGCCATTGAAACCCGACAGAAATTCTCTGAATTTCCAATAGTTGGCGGGATATTCGCTACCATGTGGGTCTTCAGTAAGTATTATCATAGCGTCAACACCGCAATGTGCCATATGTTCACGCATTTTGATTATCTTCTCGTTGACGCTCAAATTATTGTTGATAGGTTCGTTCATAACTACATTTTTAAAGACCTTTTGCGAAGGTAATCACTTTTGTTGCGAACAACAAATAATTTGATGTTCACACTTCAATTGTTACCCAAAAATATTTTTTATTACGATAAATATGGCATTAATGTTTGGTTTGCCGACTTATTACGGCTCTTTGTGCGAGTTTGAAAATTGTTTTTTCGTGCTTATTATTGGAAGGCAATTTGTTGGGTATATTTTTTTTGCATCTTTTGTGGCTGCCTTACTTGCGAAACTTGAATTCTTACTTGTGAAAGTTGAGTTGAAACTTAAAAACTTTGTTCTATATTTGCGCCACTATATTATTATGATATGCTTATCAATCGTGAACTAACGCTATATATTATAGGCTTCTTGCTACTTGTCGAGGGTGTGTTTATGACAATGCCCGGACTGATGTCGTTTTCGTATGGCGAGCCAGATAGCACTATCTTTTTTGTGTCGGCTGCTATAACATTGTTGGTGGGCGGACTTTTTGTTTTCTTTTTCAGAGAACATCATACTGATGTGTCAAAGCGCGATAGCTATATTATAGTAACACTTGTTTGGGTGAGTTTTACGCTGTTTGGCTTACTACCTTTTTGGCTGTCAGGAGCAATGCCGTTTGTTGATGCTTTGTTTGAAACTATGTCGGGGTTCTCAACCACAGGTTCTACAATGCTTGTCGATATAGAAAAGGCTTCACATGGCATATTGTTTTGGCGTGGTTTGTTGCAGTGGTTGGGTGGTATGGGTATCATAGCCTTGTCGCTTGTGTTGGTACCTGCTTTGGGCATGAGCAGTATGCAGGCATTCACTGCCGAAGCTTCAGTTACGCGTTCAGACAAGATTCATCCAAAAGTTACTGAGATGGCGCGCTATATGTGGTATATTTATATAGCTATGACATTTGTGCTCATTGTGCTCTATCTGTTGGGTGGCATGAGTGTCTTTGATGCTTCGTGCCATGCACTTTCAACTGTTTCTACGGGTGGTTTTTCTACTCGCACCGATAGTATTGGCGCTTTCCACTCGGCTTATATTGAGTATGTTGCTATTATATTTATGTTTTTGGGTGGAGTGAATTATGTGCTCTATTATAGTGTTATTGCAGGCAAAGGGCGGAGATTGTTTGCTGATGATGAATTTCGCTCATATTCTATTTTTACGTTGGTTTGTGCTGTGGCTATAGCTTGTATTCTCTATTTTGTTGGCAATTATACTGACCTTGAGGAGGTTGTAAGACATAGTTTGTTTCATGTTGTTTCGCTGATGACGGGTTGCGGATTTACTACGTGTGACTATATGCAGTGGCCTGTGCAAACCATCACAATAATAGCTTTTATTATGTTTTGCGGAGGTTGTACGGGTTCAACTACTGGTGGTATCAAGTTTATGCGCCTAACAATAATGGCTCGCAATATCAAAAATGAGCTCAAACGCGCTATGCATCCTACAGCTGTAGTGCCAGTGAAGTACAATGGCAAGTCGCTTATGCCAACCGATGCGTCGAGTGTGCTTACGTTTATAGTGTTTTATGTGGTAATAACCATAGTGGGCATTTTGATAATATCGCTTACGGGTTGCTCATTTGAAGATTCGTTTGGCTTGGCGGTGAATAGTTTGGGCAATGTAGGTGCAAGCATTGGGCAATATGGTCCGTCGGGTGCATTGGCTGATATACCATCAGTGGCTAAAGTAACTATGGTGTTGCTGATGCTCATTGGGCGCCTCGAAATATTTACTGTGATATTGATATTTACGCCATCGTTTTGGAAAAGATGATTTTTTGTATAATTTTTTAGCCTTTTTTGTTGGTATTCAAGATAAAAATGATTTTTTTGATAAAAATGATTAGAGTAAATATCTGATAATTCATAATTATTTTATATTTTTGAAGCGGTTTTATTACATATAAAAGTGAAAAATACATTATTTTACTTTTTTTGCAGAATTTTATAAAACAATAGACAACTTTTGTACTGATTGTACGTATGTGCAAATGTTGAGAAATAAAAAAAATATCCAAAATCAGACAAACAGATTCATTATGAAAACTTCAAAAAATTCCCAGTTTAATACGCTTGCACTTAGTGCTAAAGTCGTAAAAAATGCCTGTAGCATTTTGCTCTATTTGTGTTAGGATATAACACCATTCCAAGTTTATAATTCCCATACGTTGGATGTGGTGATGGCATTGGAAAAACTAAATTCTAAAATCTATATATGATTACCTTTTAATTTATTCATTTTATGAAAAGAATAGCTTTAACAATTATGCTAATGTTAGGTGTATTGAGTGCAAGGGCGCAAATGGCTCAGTTTCAGGCACTTTACATCTACAACTTTGCAAAAAACATTGGTTGGCCATCTGCTGATGGAACAAAAGATTTGGTCATTACAGTGATTGGTGATAATGCCTTAGCGTCTGAACTTGGTAAGTTGGCAGCAAGCAAAGCAATTGGTTCTCGCAAGGTTGTTGTGAAAGAATCAGCTACAACGGGTGGCATTCAGAAGAGTGACATTATTTGTTTGGGCGAGTCGAAAAGTTCGCAAATCAGCTCGCTTATAAATGCACAAGAGGGCAATCACAACCTTATTGTTAGTTGCAAGAGCGGACTATGTGCGCAGGGAGCCGGTATTTCATTCTTGAACGAAAGTGGTAAGTTGAAGTATGAAATTTCAAACCGAAACATCTCTAAGCGTGGCTTGCAGGTAAGCCAAAAGTTGCTTCAGCTTGGTACTGAGGTTGATTAGTATGATATACAAAAAAATAATGTTATGAACAAGGCTTATTTAAAATCCCTTATTATATCTTTCTCGGCATTGCTAATATGTTCTGAGATGAGTGCACAGCAGGCTCTTACCAAAGAGCAAATTTTGAGTATGTCAATAGAAGAACTATCAGAATTGCCATTGGAGAACCTGATGCAAGCGGTTGAAACACTTGGCGTTTCGAGTGTTGATGAATTGTTTGCTATTATAATGAACAAAAATGTATCGTCAGCATCAAAAACTGATGAGAGTAGTTTCACCTCGCCACTATCAACCACCGTTATTACATACGATGAGCTTCGAACATACGGCATTGTGAGCATCGAAGAGGCTTTTCGTCTTATACCGGGTATGATTGTGCAGCAAAAAACTAATGGCATATATGATGTGCAGATGCGCGGACTCAACAATATACCAGACAACAATTTACTTCTGTATGCTGAAAACAACAACACTCTTTTGATGATAGATGGTCGAGTAGTGCACGACTATGGAATTGGAGCTATGCTTTCTGAAAATATTCCGATATCGATAGAAGATATTGATAGAATAGAGGTAGTACGTGGTGCATGTTCGGCACTATATGGCACTAATGCAGTAAATGGTGTTATCAATATCATCACACGCAAACCTGATAGGGTAGAAGACGTTGTATCTGGTTCGTTCCAAATTGGCAACCAAAGCACATATAAGGGTGAAGTGGCACTGCGCAAAGCATTCAGCCAAAAAGTAGCTGCAGGCGTGTCGTTCAACATACACTATGCTGAGCGCCCCAATGAAAAGGTGCGTGCTACCATAGGGCAGCAATATTATTTGGATGCGAACAATAAATATACTGATGCTTCGAAAACATATTCGCAAATTGATTTGGCAAATGCAGTAGCTAATGGCGACCTTCAGCAAATAGATGCTAATCAGGAGCTCACTCTCGACCAATATAATCATTTGCGCAATTTCGATTATAATATGTGTGCGGTGGCGCTAAGTATGCCTAAAAAGATGGAAACTATACAGCAACTAATTGAAAGCGGAATGACTGAGCAGCAGGCTACAGAAGCCGTAGCAGCAGCAACAGCAGCAAATTTAGCCACAGCTCCAATGTTCTCATTTTACAATGTAGCACCAGTTGAATATCAAGATGCATATAGTATATACCCCAATATACTTATGAGCCGTAAAACTTTTGGCTTGAATGGATACCTTACCTTTACTCCGTCGAGCGATGTCAGAATAGACCTCACTGGCGGTTATTCGCAAGCTCATGCCAACAGTACAACGGTGGTTGAGTGTGGTTATGCACTCAATACCAGAATAATGAAAAAAGGCTACTTCAATGCCGATGCTCGTATCAAAGATTTGCACGTATTGCTCAACTATGCTGCTGGTCCGTCCGACTATTCATACAATCGTCCGAGCTTGAAGATAATTGAACACAAAGTGTTTGGCACGGCTGAATATGACTTTAATTTGGGCGATAGAGATACATGGGGTTCTCTTCTGATACGTCCGGGTATCAACTATCAGTATATATATGCCAAAGATGACAAAAACTACTTTGACTATGGCGACGGCAGAGGTGCAGTAGAGCTTTCAGGCTTTTTCAATGATGATGCTACAATAAAAAGTATTGCACCAACTTTGCGTTTTGACTATAAAAAGGGTGATTGGCGACTAATTTTGGGCGGTAGAGGCGACCGAACCAATATTCCTGACAAATGGAATATATCGTTCCAAGCAGTTGCAAGCTATCAGATTAATAATGAAAACTTTATTCGTGCCAGTGTAGGGCGTGGATACCGTGCTGCCAACTTTGTTAGCTCAGCATCGCACTATTTTTGGAATCGCGAGGGTATGGGTGCACCAACATCTATTTGGTTTGATGTAAATGATGATGCAGACATTATGCACATTGACAACTATGAAATAGGTTATCGCGTAAAGCCATCGCAGTCGGTAATAGTTGATGCAGAAGTGTTTTATTCAAAGAGCCAAGATTATGGCGCAATGACATCGACTTCAAGTCAGTTCAATTTTGAGCGTAATAAGATTAGAGGTGTTAGAGATACAATGTCGGAACTTTCAGCATTACCTACGAAGGATATTATAGAGACTGTAAGGGAAAAGGGATTGGGTTATGCTATGTCTACTTGTGTCAATACACGCTCGTATGTGCAATATAACAATATGCCTTTTGAAGTACATCAGGTAGGTTTGGGAGTCAATGTTGACTGGATAATATCGTCGAAGTTGGTTGCCAAAATCAATGCTAATGTTCAGCGCACACAAATCAACAACTATTATCGCTATGACCAGTCAGAAAATATAGGTAATCAAATCAGTGCAGCAGCTGCCTCAACAACCTCAAGTTTTGGCGATGTTGCAATGGCAATGATTGGTCGAAACTACAACACATGGGCGCAAGACCCTGAAGAGGCTTATGGTAAGGTAGAGTCGTATAGTCGTACATTCCAAGATTTTGTTGCTGCCATTTCGCAAGAAATCAATGTTGATGAGTATACTGATTGGTACAATAGCCTCGACCCACAAGCACAAGCCGACTTCACAACCGCATTGCGTACACAATGGTTGCAAGGTCAAGACGTAGTTGAATACAATGGCGAGAGGTTTGAAAAACCAATGGGGTTGTATTATGGTCTGAAATATGGCATACGTTATAAGGAGAATAAATATACAGGTCCGGAATTTACACTTGGTGATGCTGTAAGTACGGAGTATGAGCAACGTAATGGACATGTGCACAAAGCCACTCCGGCAGTGTATGGCATGGTAGGTCTTATCTATCGTCCTACGCAGCAGTGGAATGTAGCTGCATATGGCAACTTTTTGGCTAAGCGTACTTATCAGACAATGTATGGCGAAGCAAAACTCAACCCGCGCTTCACGGTCAATTTGCACATAGGCTACAAGCCAGCAAGCAATTTTGAAATCTATTTCACAGGCAACAACCTCTTCAACAACAAGAAGCAAGAGTATATATATTCTGACAAAATAGGTGGTATATATTCAGTAGGTGTCAATTTTGCATTCTGAAAATAGATAGACATTTGATAAATATTTATAGGCAAGGCGAAAGTCTTGCCTATTTTTGTATGCAAACGGTAGCCCCGAAGGAACGAAAAACTTAACGCACAGCAATAATAATTCTTTCGTCCATTCGGGGCTTGTTTTCAGTACGTTATTGCTTGCCCGAAAGTTGAGTAAACAATGTTTATGTGTATTTGAATAGAGGTGAGAAATGATATTTTTAAATAAAAGTGTTTTGGGTTAGAATCATATTTTTAAAGTGTAGAATGATATAGGTTTATATATGAAATTAACTTAATATTATTAAAAATATAACCCATTTTAATTTTTGAAGATAACCATTTTTTTTTGATGCCGTATTTGTCCAAAAAGGAATAGTAAAAAGATTAATGTATAAATTATTGTTGTATGAAAAAAGTATTATTAACAATTATGCTAATGTTAGGTGTATTGAGCGCTGGAGCTCAAATAGCTCAATTTCAAGCTCTTTATATCTATAACTTTGCAAAAAACATTGGTTGGCCACCTGAAGATGCATCAAAAGATTTGGTGATAACTGTAATAGGTGATAATGGTTTAGCAACAGAACTAAACAAGTTGGCAGCTACCAAAGTCATTGGTTCTCGCAAAGTTGTTGTAAAAGAATCGGCTACGTCTAATGGCATTCAGAAAAGCGACATTGTTTGCTTAGGCGAGTCGAAAAGCTCACAAATTGCTGCACTTGTCAGCGCACAAAACAAAAATCTTATTGTTAGTTGCAAGAACGGACAATGTGCACAAGGAGCAGGTATTTCATTCCGTACCGAAAATGGTAAGTTGAAGTTTGAAATATCGAACCGAAACATCTCTAAACGTGGCTTGCAAGTGAGCCAAAAATTGCTTCAGCTTGGTACTGAAGTTGATTAAAAAATGGTTATATAATTTTATAGTTAAACAGAATTAGATTATGAACAACAGATTGAATTATAGGAATTGGTTAGCGATATTATTGTCCGTATCGCTATTTTGTTCAGAGGTGAGTGCTCAACAAACTTTGACTAAAGAAGAGATCCTCTCGATGTCTATCGAGCAACTCTCTGAACTTCCCCTCGAAGACCTTATGCAGGCAGTTCTCGGCGTTTCGAGTGTAGATGAATTGTTTGCAATGATTATGAATAAGAGCGTTTCTTCTGCTTCTAAGAGCGAAGAAGATGCTTTCACCTCCCCTCTTTCTTCTACCGTTATCACGCAGGCCGAGCTTAAGACCTACGGCGTAACAACTCTCGAAGAGGCTTTACGTTTCATCCCGGGTGTTATCGTGACCGAAAAGACCAATGGCATGTATGATATTCACCTCCGCGGCTTGAACAATATTCCTGATAACAACATGCTTCTCTATACCGAGAATAGTAGCACGCTGCTTATGATCGATGGCCGTTCGGTGTTTGAGTTGGCTCAAGGTGCTATCAATTTCGACGTGTTGCCTATTGGCATTGAGGACGTTAAGCGCATCGAGGTTGTGCGTGGTGCTTGCAGCGCATTGTATGGTGCAAATGCCGTTCAAGGCGTTATCAACATCATCACCAATAAACCTCTCGATTCCGACTTCACCGTTTCGGGACATCTCAATGTTGGTAATATGAACACTACGTTGGCTGGTTTCTCGTTGCAGAAGAAGATCAACGACAAGTTGGCAATTGGCCTTACTGCTGATGTTCAGTATCGCGAGCGCCCGACCGATAAGCTGTATGTTCAGTCGCAAGAAGGTGTCTTTTATGCGCCCAACAAAAATAACGTGCCCGAACCTTCTATGGCTGCCGTTTTCTCTCAAGAAAAATTAGGCGAACTCTTAGCTACTGGTGCTCTCGTCGATGCATCGAAGGGCGGATACTATTCTCTCGATGAGGTGCAAAACCTTAAGCAACTCTATAATTGGAATGGTTTAGGTTATATGCTTTTCGACTGCTTCGAGCCGCAGACGCCTCTCACGGAGATGTTTCCACATCCCAATTTGGCACGTCAGAGTGAAGGTTTCAATGGCTACATTAGCTTCGAGCCTAAAAAAGACATTCGTTTCGACCTCTCTGGTGGTTATCAAAATTCATTCGCTACGGCAACTCCCGTGGGCGACGACTATGTAGCTTTCAACCAGCGTACATCTAAATCTTGGTATCTGGCTCTCGAGAGCTCTGTGAAGGATTTGAAAGTTTTGGCAAACTTCTTACAAGGACCGGGCGATTTTGCTAAAGGTGTGCCGGGCTTCAAGCTCAATCGTAACATCCTTAATGCTTCGGCTGAATATGATATTCACCTCGGCAACCTGCTCATCCGCCCGGGCGTAAGCTTCCAATATATGAAATATGAAGATTACGTGCCTGAATATAACAATCCTGAAGCAGCAGCTGCCGGCCTCGATTATAGCTGGACTTACAAAGATCCGGGACATAAATATGAGGAGAATGGTTTGCCTCACCTCTCGGGCTTCTTCAACTATGAGGGCGAGAACAAATTTATTGCGCCAAGCATTCGCTTCGATTATAAGTTGAACGACTTCCGCTTCATTGCTGCCTTCCGCGACGACAAGACCGACATCCCCGACAAGTGGAATCCTTCTTGGCAGTTCGCAGCCAACTATAAGATCAACGATAATAACTTCATTCGTGTGGTTTATGGTCGTGCTAATCGCAGTGCGCTTTTGGTCAACTCGGCAATGGACTTCACTTGGACGCGTTCACAGATGTTGTCGCCACAGACTATCAAATTTGATGTGAACGAAGATGCCGACTTGGTGAAGATCGATAACATTGAACTTGGCTATCGTTGGCGTCC
>CAJONN010000044.1:0-321 GCA_905235955.1 uncultured Marinilabiliaceae bacterium | reverse complement strand
ATGGTAATTCCAGATCGTTCTGCTACTGACCAATTGTTTATTGAAGCTGTACGATATGCATATTACGATCCTGAAAATCAAGGTTATTATATGGGAATACCTGTTACAAAAAGTAAATGGGATGGCTATTCAATTCAGCAAGTGCAGCAAGATGTAATGATGACATTGATTGAAAAAGGTTCAACAATTCAAGCAAATTTGAAATATGATAACCTACCATATAAGGTCAATCAGTTTGGTCTGAGCCTCAATATCGACTGGATTGTTAATTCTAAATTGATAACTAAGTTCAATGCCAACGTGCAGAAAACTTATATCAAT
>CAJONN010000043.1 GCA_905235955.1 uncultured Marinilabiliaceae bacterium | reverse complement strand
TAGGGCTTATTCCCTTTGCATTTTTACTTGCGAAGCCTAAATTTTGTAAGATTTGAATAGATTTGAAAGATTTCTGCCTCGAAGAGGCACTCCACATCAACAAATTGTTGTAATTGCGAGAGTTGAGGAGGAAAAACAATCGGTATTTTTGAGATAATCTAATCTGTATTTTGATGTTATTCATTCTCACGACCGACGAATCTATTAGCCTTGCCTCTCCCTACAAAAAAGGTGTCATGTAAACTGGAAGCAGAAGAGTTTCTGACTTATAGGTCAAATGTTTTTGCCAGAAACCTCCGAAAATACGGAAATGTTTTTGCCGAAAACCTCCGAAAATACCGAAATGTTTAATCATATAGAGTGCGTGCAAGTTTTGCGGCTTTTCCTATCCAAACTTATTCGGGGTTTTTGAGGTGAAATATCCTACTTTTTTCACCCCCGCCACTCCATAAATATGTCGCAGCGTTCGTAGTTATTGTTGTTGTTGATTGGTATTTCGCGGAAGCCAAGTTTGCGGTAGAGGTTGATGGAGGCTACCATCTTGGTGTTGCCCTCTAAGTAGATGCGTTTTGCGCCTATATTCTTCGCATAATCAATCAGATACGCACCAAGCTTGTAGCCTATATGTTGCCCTTGTGCGTGTGGTGCAACGGCCATTTTTGCCAATTCGTAGCTCTGCTTTTCGGGGTGATTGATGAGCGCACAACAGCCCACCACCTCGTGGCTCTCGTTGTCGATGGCCAAAAATATTTGTCCGCCATTTCCTATTATATAGCTATCAATATTGGCAAATGTTTGTAAATCAGACTCTTCAAGCCTAAAATATTTCTCAATCCACTGCTTATTAAGTCTGACGAAATCGTCTCGATATTTTTCTTCGTAGGTATAAATCTCAATCATATCATTCTTATTTACAGTGATTTATATAAAAAAAGACATTCAGCTACCATTCATCCATAAGATAAGCAGTAACTGAATGTCCGTTGTTTGCCTTCAGTGTGCAGATTAACAAGGTCTGCGCTCTGAGATATTATTTGCCACCAACCGAGGCGTTGTAGATACGCTCGAGGAATGTGAGCGCGCCTTTATAGCCTATGTGTGAGCGGTTTACGATGAGAGTCTCTGACGATGGCGTAGATATTTCGAAGAAGAGAGCCTCCTTCTTGTTGGCAAGTGTCAGCTCCCACGATGTGCCGAGGATGAGCGGTTTACCTGCCTTGAAATCTACCTCGTCGATGCGTTTCTCTGCCTGATAGCCATCTTCGATAAACTCAACGTCGATGCTTACGCCTTCCGAAATGTTATTCTTGAAATATTCGGTGATAGCAGGGCGGAAACGGTCGGGAGTGTTGTCGGTGATGATGACGCGCTTTGGTATCAAACCAATCTGGTCGGCAAGGAACTTGCTGTATGCCAAGGTGTAAGAAGCATCGGCAACAATGGCAAATTCGCTCGGCATACCATACCAATATTCAGCAAAGAACTCCGAGAAGTGCTCGAGGTAGTAGTAGTAAATTTCAGCCTCTTGCTTGATAAATTTCTCAGCTTTGTCGTTTTTGATGCCAGCAAACTCAACCACTTGGCGGATGAATTTAGATGTTGCCTCTTCGCCGATAGGAATCTCGGGAATGTGGAGGAATGGCTGACCATATTTCTTCTCGAGGTGCTCGGCATTGCGCACGCCCACCCAAGGCGAAACTACGAGGTTGAATTGTGCTTTTGGTATGCGTTTCCAATCCTTCACGCCGTTGTTTTCTGGGCCAAAGAGCACATTCACTTCCAAGCCTGCGCCACGCAAGATGCGTGCAAGTTCCTGATAGTCGCCACGCCAGTTTTGGTTGTAGTATGGAGTCTCGAACCAGAGGTTTACGAGGCCTTGCTTTTTAGGTCCGTCGTAGTCGCCAACATATTGGTCGATGATGGCGTTCACCACCTCTTCGTGGCCAAAAAGGTTGTTGCCTTTGAAGCCTGCTGTGTTGGCATATACAATTGGGTAACCAGCTTTCTGATAGCGCGATACGAGGTCGGGCACGTTGTCGCCGATGAGCTCGCCGGTGCAGCCTGTGAGCACTACAAAGAGGTCGCCTTCATAAATTTTTATTGCTGATTTGATGAGGTTGTCGAGTGTCTTGATACCACCAAATACAATGTCGTTTTCGGTAGCGTTGGCACTTGGCATATTACCGCCACCAGCTTTTATACTGCCTTGAAAACCATTCTCGAAGGTGAGCATGGCGGTAGTTTTGAGCTGGCAACCGGGCGAGCAGTTGGCAATAGGCACAGCGCCTTTGATAGCCACTACGGTGTTGGTTGCGCCCACAGCACATGCGTAGCGTGGGTCAGAAATGGCGGTCCATTTTCTCTTGTTTACCTGTGTAGGTTGTTGTATATCGCTCATGAGTTATTTGCTTGATTTGATGTTAATTACGCCTTGTTGAGTTTCTTTTCGATGTCGTCAAAAACATGCTTGTCGTTGGTAAGTTTGAACGGATCGTCTTGTGCAAACCACCATTCGTTGTATGGCAAGTGAACGTGGCGCTTGAGCGTCTGGTTGAACTTGGTGCGGGCCAACACGCCAATGAGAATCTCGCCCATGCGCAGCAAGCCGTCGTAGCCTACAGGGATGTGCTCGTCGCCGAGGGCAAATGTAGGCACGCCAAGGTGTCCGGCTACCGAAGCCAAACCCGGGTGGCGAATGATGAGGAAGTCGGTCTTGGTACGTTTGATGAGCTGTGGCAACTGGAATGCACGCGTCTTGCTGACGGTGTAGTGAGGTATGTCGCCGTATGTCTCGATGAGCTCTTTGAGTGTATCCTGATTTTGTCCAGCACCATCATACACAGGGTCGTGGTGGAAGACGAGAGCGCCTTCGTTTTTGATGCCGAGCTCGTTGAGCACGCTTATCAAGCCATGAGCGTATGCCGAGCCAGTGAGCACCATACCTTGTTTGCCAGCAAATATCTTGCGGAACTCTTCAAGTTTCGGAGCAATGCGTTTGTGCTCGCTCTCGATGAATGCTTCAGCCTCTTTCTCTTTGCCAACCACCTTAGCTATAGCGCGCAGCCAAGCGTCGGTGCCTTTGATGCCGTAGGGCTGAGGTGCATCGATTTGTGGCACACCAAATTGGTCTTCGAGCGCAGCGCCCATATATCCGCCAAGTGTCTCGCAGAATGTAGTTGTTGCCACAGCCTCCGATGCCTGACGAATCTCCTCAAACGAGGCGCAGTCGAGCAGATAATTTACGCGCAAACCAAGTGGCTTGAGCATAGCCGAGAACCAGTCGCTACCCCAGAGGGCAACAATATTGATAAGGTCTTTTTGTTTTTTCTTTGGATGTTTATCAACAATCTGACGCAAAACGCCGTGGAAAGCAACGTCGAAGCCTGTGCTCCAGTGCTTTGAACGGAATCCCTCGCAGTGCAGCGGAACGATGGGCACGCCAACTTCTGGCTCCATCTCTTCAGCCACGCTGTCGATGTCTTCGCCTATGATAGCTGTAGCGCACGCCATACCAATGAAAATAGCTTTCGGATTGTAACGCTCCTTAGCCAAGAGGATAGCCTTGCGCAACTTCTCGCTGGCACCAAACACCATGTCGCGTTCCTGCAAGTTGGTGCTCATGTTGAGCGTGTTCTGCTGAGGTTTGCCACGTCGGCGCAAACCTACGTGCATCGAGAGGTTGAACTTAGGTGTCTCGCCGTCGCAGCCGATAGGAGCGTGAGTGATGAGCACGCAGTCGGTAAGATTACCAATCTGACACTGCACGATAGCGTTGGAGCACATCGTCTCTTGGTTGAGCGGGCTCTGCAGTTCGCAAAGCTTACAACCTTCGCCAGCGCCTTTGCAGCCACCATGCTTCTTGATACTACGCTCATCGTAGGCCGACTGCCTTATAAGTTCTTTAGCCGAACCGTCCCAACCAATGATAGTGCCAAGGCGCATCTCACGGTTTTCGACGGTGGTCATATCCAAATTGATTCTTTTTGCCATATTAACTATAGTTTTTTGTAAGTAATGGATTGATGATCTTTTCTGCTATGAGAACGAACGCTGAGCTTGCAGCTTGCGTCGGTCGATGTTGTTGTAATAAGTAGTTATTTTAGTCAGAACCTCACTTATTGGCAATTCGACTTCAAATACGGTAATTGCTTTGCGCTCAAACTGTTTTTGTATGCTGCCGCCCATTTTGGTGCAGACTATGCAACGACAATCGTCCAAAAGTTCAACAACATCAGATTTTTCGTTTGGTGCGCCACATTTCTGTCCGTCGCCATTGCCACAGCCACCTTCGCTGCAACAACCTTGAGTCTTACTGTCAGTGTTGTCGGCATTGGTTCGGCGTTTTTCGGCCAAAGAGAACTCTGTCCCTTCAGCCTGAAAAACCTCAAAAATCTTTGCCGAACCAAAATGCTGATCAACATTTTTGCCATCAGATGTGGCTATAGCTATTTTATAACTCATTATAGCACAAAAGATTGCGTTAATAAATTAGATGCGATAATCGTCAGCATTCTCCATCAAACCATATTCGAGCAGTATCTCTTCCAAGCGTTCTGACGACATTGGGGTAGGGATGACGAAGTTCTCATTATCAATGATAGCCTTAGCAAGCTGACGATATTCATCGGCTTGTGATGACTCAGGCATATATTCAATAACGGTCTTTTTGTTGATTTCGGCACGCTGCACAATGTTGTTGCGTGGTACGAAGTGAATGAGCTGTGTACCAAGTTCTTTGGCAAAAGCACGCAAAAGGTCGAGCTCGTGGTCAACGTTGCGCGAGTTGCAGATGATACCGCCCAAACGTACACCACCAGTTTTGGCATAGCGCTGAATACCTTTTGCAATGTTGTTGGCTGCATAGAGTGCCATCATCTCGCCTGATGCTACAATGTAAATCTCCTTAGCTTTGCCCTCGCGTATAGGCATTGCGAAGCCACCGCAAACTACGTCGCCAAGCACATCGTAGAATACATAGTCGAGGTCGTCAGTATAAGCGCCAAGGCTTTCGAGCATGTTGATAGATGTGATGATACCACGACCAGCACAACCTACACCCGGTTCTGGTCCGCCTGACTCTACGCAACGAGTGCCACCATAGCCCTCTTTCAAGATGCGGTCAAGTGTGATATCTTCGCCCTCGTCTCTGATGGTGTCCAAAACAGTTTTTTGTGCCAAGCCACCAAGCAAGAGTCTGGTAGAGTCTGCCTTAGGGTCGCAGCCTACAACCATTACTTTTTTGCCATGTTCTACCAAACCGGCTGTCAAATTCTGTGTTGTTGTCGATTTGCCTATACCGCCCTTGCCGTATATGGCGATTTGTCTTAGTTCTGCCATTTTTAGTTAAAAAGATTTTGAATTTCGTTATATGAGTATATTTTATCCAGCACCTCCATCAAATCGCCCGGAAGCGACATTGGTGTTATATTTTTTTGTTGCAACGATGCTATAGCACCAGCTCCTATTCTCGATGCTACAACATATTGGCAATCAGTAAGATGTTCAGCTCTATTATTCATAGATTCTACTTCATGCAAACCTCCTAAGCATACAGGTTTCAGCACTCGTTTTTCTACAAATATCCACTCATCGCCAAAATATTGATATATGTAGAATGTATTGGCTCTGCCGTAGTGCGTGTCAACAGTATATCCATCGGTTGAGGCTGCTGCTACGCGTATTGTTTTACTATCCATGTGAGAATGTCTCCTCTATTTTGAAATCTTGTGAATAGACCTCTTTGGAATAGTCGCTAACTCCCGGTATGCCTATTGCATCAGCACGGCAACGACTACAATGACGAAATACACCTATATGCTTTTCAGCACTTGCACGCGCCTCTTCTATCTGGAAGCAATAAGGAGCTTTTTCATCTTTGAGCTCAAATGTTGGTATTAGTGGTATGATGTTGTAAATAGTGGCTCCGAGCGAAGCTACTGTGCTGGCTATCTTCTCTATATGATTGCCATTGATGCGTGGCACAAGCACAGTGTTGACCTTTACCGTGGTGCCACTCTTTGCTACTTTTTCAATGCCTTTGAGCTGATTTTCTATCAATATTTCAGCTCCTTCACGTGCATCGTATTTTTTGCCGTGATAGATAACAAATTTGTTGAGTTGTGCCTCAATATCAGGGTCAACAGCATTTACCGTTACGGTGAGCGAGTCGATGCCTACACTTATTACATCATCAGCTTTTTCGTTGAGAAGCAATCCGTTGGTACTCATGCACTTAAGTAACTCTGGATAGTATTTGCCAACCAAATCAAAAGTTTCTAAAGCATGGTTGGTTGCCAACGTATCGCCCGGACCTGCAATGCCTGCTACACGTATATCCGGACATATTTTCAGAGCTTTACCAATAATGTCGATGCTCTGTTCTGGCGTGATAACTTTAGAAGTAACACCCGGACGATTTTCAGTGTCGTTGAGAACGCGGTGGCAAAAACGACAACCGATGTTGCAAGACGGACTAACGGGCAAATGTATACGACCGTTGGTGTTGTTGCCTGCCGAAAAACAAGGGTGGTTATTTGCTAAATCTTTCTGCATATTAGTCTATTATGTGGGTAATTTGCCACTACAAATTTCTGACTGCAAAATTAGAGACTGCCCACCGACTATAGAATACCAAATATTTGCGAAATGATATACCAAATATATGTTATTTTACAGTATTAATATGCTATAAATTATGTTTTATATGAAAAGGAAAATCTATATGAAATAAAAATACAGAAAATATTTTGTCAATAATTAGTGTAAACTATAATTATTTTCTGTTTAAGGTGCACAAAAAGAATAAAACTTACACTGTTTTAGGCGTAAATACCTGTAATACAGTTGGTTTTGTAGAGTAATAAAAAGAGGGCAGATTTCGCATATCTGACATATTTATACCTATTTGGTAAAATACCTACCTCATTATGCAGAAACACCCATATTCAAACAAACGAATAAAAAAAAGCAACACTCCTTTTACAGAATGTTGCTCGTATTGCTATTTCTTGTGTAGTTTCTATCTTTTTATTTATAGAAACCTGCTTTCAGTTTGTTTATTTCAGCATCGGTAAGGAAACGCCATTTGCCACGTGGCAAGTTGAGTTTAGTCAAACCTGCAAAGTATACTCTGTCAAGCTTCTCTACACTATAACCCAAGTGCTCAAACACGCGACGCACAATGCGATTTCGACCAGAGTGAATTTGAACGCCAACTTGCTTTTTGTCATTGGCATCTACATAGCGCACATCATCAACGGCTATCGGACCATCTTCAAGGGTCAAGCCCTCTATCATACGGCGCATATCGTTTTCGTTCACTGCTTTGTCAAGGAATACGTGATATATTTTGCGCACTCCATATTTAGGGTGCATCAACTTTTCTGTCATTTCACCATCGTTGGTGAGCAAAATTACGCCTGTTGTATTGCGGTCGAGTCGACCAACAGGATAGATGCGCTCTTCGCAAGCTCCTGCAACAAGGTCCATTACTGTTCGGCGCTCTTCAGGGTCGTCTGTTGTAGTTACGGTATCTTTGGGTTTGTTGAGCAATACATATACTTTGCGCTCAGCTGCCAGTGTCCGTCCTTCATACTCTACTACGTCCTCTTTCTGCACCGTAACGCCCATCTCTGTTACTACATTGCCATTGACTTTCACCAAGCCTTTCTTTATCAACTCGTCAGCTTCTCTACGGCTACAGATACCTGCCATAGCAATGTAACGATTGAGGCGCATTTTGTTTGGCAATTCGGGTTGTGTCCCAGCATTAGCTGCTGTTTCGTTCTCAACAAAAAGATCTTCAGTTATTGACGATTTTTGTGAGCTGAAGTTGCGTTCGTAGTTGTAGAAGCCCTTATCGCGACTGTAGCGTGGGCGACTTTCGCTGTAACCCTTATTGCTTTTTGGTTTGGTTGCTTTCTGTGGGCGTCCATTCTGATTGCCCGCTGTATGTTGGCGGTTGTTGTTGTTGATGCGTGGACGTTGTTGTCCTCCATCTTTGTTGAAACGCTGACGATGTTCGCCATCGCCATTGTTATTGTAGCGTGGACGCTGATTGCCGTAGCTGTTGCCATCGGCATTGTTGTAGTTTTTGTTGAAACGTGGGCGACGCTCGCCATCTTCGCTATCGTTGTTGTAGCGTGGGCGGTTGTAGCTATTGCCATCGTTGTTGTAGTTTCGGTTGAAACGTGGGCGACGCTCGCCATCTTCGCTATCGTTGTTGTAGCGTGGGCGATTGTAACTATTGCCATCGTTGTTGTAGTTTCGGTTGAAACGCGGACGTCGTTCGCCATAGTTATTGTCGTCAGTATTGTTATAGCTTTTGTTGTAGCGTGAACGATGTTCGCCATCTTCATTGCTATTGTAGCGAGGGCGCTGATTGTAGCCGTTGTTCTCACGCACTATTCTCGGACGACTACCTTCGCGGCGGGCGTTGTCGTATCTGTCAGCACTATCACGTCGCGTATAGTTGCTATCAGAATCGTTATTGTCAAATTTTCTTTCCATAAAAATTGCTATATAGCTTTTTGTGTTTTAACTGCTTTTTACAAAAAACGTTGGCAAAGATAGCAACTTATTTTTTGCCTTGCTAAAAATAGATGGCATTTTGATTGTGCTATTGCCGTATTTCAATTTATATTTTATCTGTCTCTTTTTTGTTTCGTTTGAAACAAATTTTCTGATAAGAATTTTTCTCTATGGCTTTTTCTTTTATTACCAGCTTCCGCCGCCACCGCCGCCACCAAACGAGCCTCCGCCAAAGCCTCCAAAGCCTCCGCCAAACGAACCACTACCTCCGCTAAACGAGCCCCAATTGCTACTACTACTATGGCGAAGCAAATTGCTTATCAAAATGGCTTCTGACAATCCATTGCCGCTCGACATCCGACTGTTTTTCTTGCCTTTAGGGGCGTTTTTGTCGTTTTTTAAAGCAATATATAGAACTATTATAATTATAATAATAGCTACTATTCCTACGCCTTCATCATCATCGTTTATTGGCTCACCTTCATACTCACCTTCACACGCTTTCATTACAGATACAGCACCTGCCATTATGCCTTGTGGATAGTTGTTTTGCTTGAAGTGTGGTATCATATCGTTTCTGACAATGCGTGTGCAAGTAATGTCGGGCAATGCGGCTTCGAGCCCATATCCTGATGCTATAAAAGCCTGACCTTTGTCAGTCTCTTTTAGTTTGGGCTTCACCAAAATAACAACGCCATTGTTTTTACCTCTCTGTCCTATTCCCCACGTTTCTCCAATGCGATAGGCATAGTCTGACGGACTATATCCGCCCAAATCTGATGTGGTAACAACCACTATTTGTGTGCTTGTGCGCCGTGCATATCTACTGAGTGAATCTTCGAGAAAGGATATTTGACTTTCGCTCAGCAAGCCAGCAAAGTCGTTGACAAGTCGCTCTGTATTAGGCTTTGAGATGACATCTGCCAATGCACTAAGTGTAGAGATAATGAGCAATATTGAGAGTATGAAGTGCTTCATAATGTGTCAGTTGTTGGTGCCAAATGAAACTTCGTTGGGCAGCTCGTTTTCATCGTCGGCTGTATAGGGAAAAAACTCTTTGAGTTTGTTGCCACATATTTGTATGGCTTCGGTGAGTCCGCCCACAAAGTTGCCTTCTCTGAATTTGTTTTCCATTAGTGCACAAACATCGTCCCAAAAGTTGGCAGGCACATGTGCATTGATGCCTTTGTCGCCTATGACGGCAAACTTATGGTCGGCGTAGGCAAGGTAGAAGAGCACACCATTGCGCAATTTTGTTTGGTGCATTTTGAGTTTGGCAAAGGTGTGAGCTGCATCGTCAAGTACATTTGCCGAACAATGCTTGTCAATGTGTACTCTTATTTCGCCTGAGCAGTTTAGTTCGGCGGCTGCTATGGCTGCCTCTATCTGCTCACATTGCTGTTGTGTCAAGAAGGTTTGTGACATAAATGTTTACTCAAAACTTAACTTCTGGAGCTTCATCAGCACCTGCTTTGGCTGAAAAATATGGCTTTGCTGAGAAACCAAATATGCCTGCAAAGATGTTGTTGGGAAATTGGCGTATGTATGTATTATAGTCGCGAGCTGTGTCGTTAAACTTTTGTCGCTCAACAGTTATGCGATTTTCAGTGCCTTCAAGTTGGGTTTGCAAATCGCGAAATTGCTCATTAGCTTTGAGATCTGGATAGTTTTCTTGCACAACAAGCAAACGCGACAGAGCTGATGAGAGTCCGTCTTGTGCTTGCTGAAATTTTTGCATAGAGGTTTCGTCAAGGTTGGTTGGGTCTATGCTTACGCTTGTAGCTTTTGAACGTGCCTCAATAACCTTTGTGAGTGTCTCTTCTTCGTGTTGTGCATAGCCTTTGACAGTTGCTACAAGGTTTGGTATAAGGTCGGCTCTGCGCTGATATACGTTTTCTACTTGCGACCATGCTGCCTCTACTGATTCTTGCTTTTCTACCATTGTGTTGTATCCACAGCTCGACATCAAGAGAGCCGTAGTCAGAGCCACTAATATTGTTTTGAATGTATGCATAGTTTCTTTTTATTTAAGTGATTTTGAAAAACTTTTATTTTATTGGTTTGCTGATAATAGCGCCACCAAAGCGGTCTGAATGAGCTATTATTTGTGGTGCTATCTGTGCTGCTTTGTTGCCTTCAACAGTGCCATCAGTCAAGAACTGAAGCGCAAGTGCCGTAAGTGGCTCGTTCTGATTGCCAAGTGTTCCCATATCATCATAGCTATATTCGTTGAACTCATAGTCGGGCTTAATTCCCTTTTTGTTGCTGGTGTCAAATGTGTAATCATTGGCGTTGTAATATTGTGCCACAATAGGTGCAATAAGCCAATTGTCAATATCGCTACTATAATATGGCTTACCTGTTTTTTGATTAGTAAAATCAGATGGCTGTAATACAAACATTGAGGTGTTTTTGCCGCCTGTAGTATAGCCAAATGTATATACATCCATATAAGGTTGCAAACCTATGATGGTGGCCTCTGAAGCTGAATATGTGCTGCTGCCAACCAATATTGCTATTCGGTTCAAATTTAGCGAATTGCCAGCTTCTGCCTCCTCAAAATATGTACCTGTCGACTCTTTATTGTAGTCAGGATAACTTGTTAGTTTGTCATTGAATTTGTAGTAAATGAGCAGGTCTTTAGCACTTACGTTGGCAGCAGGAGCTATAAGACTACAGAGGTGCTGCATTGCAAGCATTGCGCCACCGGTATTGTATCGCAAATCGAGAATGAGGTCGGTTACACCTTCTGACTTAAACTCGCTAAATACGTCAGAAAGTTCGTTATTGAATTCATCGTAATAATCCATATAGAGCAAGTAACCAATTTTGCCTATTTTGGTATCGAAGATGCTATGCTCGGCTACCGGACTAGTCTCTATTTGAGCCGATGCTATATTGTATGTTACATCATCATAAACGTCATTTGTCGCATTGTAGCGCTTAGCACCGTATGTAGCTGTGCCACTGTTGAATATGTTGTAGTTCGACACTGTCATCTGAGTGCCATTTACGGTCATGATTACATCGCCACGTTTCACACCTGCTTTGTATGCTGGCGTGTTCGGATAGACGTAGTTTACCACAGCTATCACATCGTCGCTATTACTCTTATATAGCATCAAGGTATAGTCCCAACCTTTTTCTGTACTAATGCCCTCTTCGGCTTTGAGATAACTCTCAGCATCATCAATAATGAATGAGAATCGGTCGCCAGAATAACACAATGTATCAAAATATGCTTTTGTGTCGGGCTGATTTTTATAGTTGAGCGAAGGCATATAGTTGTACCACAGATAATAATCGGTCATTACATCGTGTACAAATCTGTTAGCTTCAATTGTAGTTTCAGAAATATTGCTGGCAACATTGTCTGTATTGTTTTCATCATCATCGTCGCAAGCACTGAAAGCGAGCAACATAGCTACTGTACTTGCTACATAAAATAGTCTATTCATTGTGTTTCTGTTTTTTGGGCAAAGATAAATATTTTATTACTTGAAATAAGTTTTTTGTCTGATTATGAGCTTAAGTTCTCAAGTTTCGCAAGTGAAAAACGCACAGAAAATAAGAATGGGTGAAAGGAATATAATCAACAAATTGCCTTTCAACAATTAGTACGAAACCCGATTTTCACCTCGCGGTTGTCGCCTTTGGCACGGAGCGTAAAGAAAATTATCGTAGCGAAGCGTTAAAAACGATTTTCTGTTTGAGCGAA
>CAJONN010000042.1 GCA_905235955.1 uncultured Marinilabiliaceae bacterium | reverse complement strand
TATCGGTGCAGATAAAAAGCTATGCAACAAGCACACTTGAAGGCATCAAAATGCAGATAGACGCAAAAACACTTACATCAATTTTTGGCACAGCTATTGAGTCATACACAACGAGTGGCGATTTTAGCAAAATAACTGACAACCTTGTTGTAAAGATTGGTGCAATACTCAACAATGCTTTTGTTTTTGATATTACCCTCAATTTGGGCAAAAGTGGCAACGTCGACACATCGGGCAAAGCCTCTATCAATGGCTTAGGACTGGTAGCAAACAACAAGCGCAACATCAAGCCACTATCTGACTATATTGCTTATATACCTGACCGCTCATTGCTACATCACCACGACTATATTGTGAAAGCCAACGGCTCTGTCATCGACACGGCAGACATTATGCACCAAGCAGCCACAGCCGACAAAGCAAATGTTAGCCAGCTTGCACATCATTTGCAGGGTGCTTCGCTCGTTGATACGCTACAAAACATTTTCGACTTCGTCTATACACATATTCAGTACGAACTCGACAGCCGTTTTACTGAGCAGGTACGTCGCCCACTACGCACACTCTACGACCAAAAGGGCGATTGCGATTGCTACGCAACACTTATAGGCTCAATGCTCGAAGCGTTGAAGATACCCTACAAATTCAGGATAGCCGCATACTCCGCAGGACGCTATCAGCACGTCTACGTTGTTGTGCCTACTGACAATGGCGGACATTATACCATTGACCCGGTGCTTGATAAGTGTTTTCAAGAAAAACCGACTACTAAACACCTTGATATATGAAAAAAGAAAATAATATATATCAGCGTGTTACTGAACTTGACGAGCTATTTTTTATAACTCTATATGGTTTTAAAGCCTATTGGGATATGGGAAAAATAGAAGATAGGGCAGCTACGCGAATTAGAAGAGCAATAGGTATAGATGTAAAAGGTTATAACATTGTGCTACGTAGTGATGATTTTGTTCATTTCTATAATTCACATTATGGAAGCCAAGAAAAAAGACGAACAAGTAGGGGAATAAGCATTGATGATATTAGGACATTACCAATAATAGTAAATCAATTTACTAATGTTGAGATAGGGAATTATGCAGATACTTTATTGTTTGAAAAAAAACTTTGCCCACGAACGATTTCAATTAGTCATAACTATTGACGACCAAAAGAAAAGGTTGTTAGGCAAAAGTTTCCGCATCAACACTTAACTTGTCGTGTGCCCTTTAAAGTTGCATAAAATGCCCCCACGTCATTACGTCCGAAACGGAGTTAAGATTTACATAAACACTTTTCGTGTACTCACAACGAACACACAAATATACACAAAACAATGGATATTCAATACTTAAACGGCATAGATATACAATATCTTGACGGCACAAACATATATAACGGTCCGCTCGACGCACAACAAGCCTCGACGCTCTATAATTTGGGCAGAATAGCACGCAGAAGAGCAAAGGCACGCAGGGCAGCAGTAAAAACCCTAACGCACGGCGTCACCAACCAAAATGCATATAAGGCTGAGCAGTTAGCGAATGGTGCTGACCTCAAAGGTTTTGAGGGCAATGGTAGCGTAGAAGATGAAGAGAAACTACGTAAATATCTTTTGCATACCAAAGAAGTAGCCGACGCATCGCCTGTAATGGTGGGTGCATATCAAAACCCCAAAATGCTCTCGCAAATGATAGGGCACGTACTCGCAAACTGGGACACAGCCAATCGGGAGCAAGCTATCGACAACATTATAGCCGAAGAGCAACGTTTGCAAGGTTTGGGCGCAATAGCCGACGTAGACAATGCACGCAAAGAACTTTCGCAAGAATCGTTTACTGACGCTGACGTTTATATGTACGGACTGGGTGAGGCTAAAAATAGCTTTTTCTCAAGCCTCAAAAAAAGCCTGAAGCCACGCCTGACAACCGAAGCGCAAGATATTGTTTCCTCTAATCCTGCCACTGTAAAGCTACGCAACCATTTGCGCCACCGCACAGCGCAAGCACGCAAAAAACACGGCAAAGCAACCACCGCCAACACATCGGCAAGTATTAGCGGTATCGACGACGACGCACAAATATTGCTCAGTGGCGACGACTTGCAATATGCTATCAGTGGCGACGACCCAATGACGGCAATTGCACGTTACCTGTTGCGCACTCGCAGAGTTGCCGAACAACACCCTGAATATTTCACCTCAGCCGATGAAGCCAAAGGCACTATTGCAAGTGTTGACGCACTTATGAAAGTGTGGGACAATGAAACACTACGCGACAAAGTTTTTGACCAACTCGACAAGGCTAATATTGGCGGAGAACTCAACGGCAAACTACGCAAGAAGCTCAAAAAAGCCGTTAAGAAGGTAACATCAGCCGTTAAGAAAGTAGCCACAGCCGTTAAGAAGGTAGCTAAAAAGGTAGGCAAAGCAGTAGCCAAAGTAGCTAAAAAGGTTTGGAAACTTGTAGTCCGTTTCAATCCTCTAACATTGCTCATCAGAGCTGGCATATTGGGCTTTTGCCGCCTGAATATGTTTAAGGTTGCCAACAAATGCTACATCGGTTCGCTTTCAAAGGCTGACGCACTCAAAAAAGGTGCAACAGCCGAAGAGTGGGAAAAGAGCAACAAAGCCTACGGACACCTCAAAAATGCTTACACTAAACTTGGTGGCAAGGAGAGTAAACTACGCTCAGTACTCGAGAAGGGCAACAAAAAGAAGTGGAACGGCACAGAATACCCAACCGACGGCAACTCTATCAAGAACGCAGCCAAAGCCGTAAGTGCAGCCGACGACAAAGAGGCAAAGGCAGATATGGACTACGATGAAACACTCAAAGAGTATCAGGGCAAAGGTTTTGTAAGCGACAACACGGTTAGCACTGACACGGCAACAGTGAGCAAAAACGAGCAGATAACCATAATTGAGAACGAGCGCACCGCAAAGAATGCTACTAAACTTTACGACGGTGATGATACAACATCAACTGTGCTAATGCAGATACCAAAGGCGGCAAAGGTATATATCGACAACTCACAAACAAGTGGCAACTTCATTGCAGCCAACTACAACGGCAAAAATGGCTGGGTGCTCAAATCAGAACTTGCAGGCTTGGGCAATTGCGACGCTGAGAGTTGCGCGGTGCTTATGGCAGGAGCTATTTATGATATGGGCACTGACGGACTGGGCGAACCAGCCACAGCCACAGCAGTAGCAAGCGCATCGAGTGTGATTGCCTCTATTATGTCTAAAATAAAAACCATTTTTGGCGTAGTTGAAAAGGTGGTAGACAAAGTAAAGCAGGCAAAAGACGTTGTTTCATCAGTAAAGGACAAGGTACAGAGTGTAAAGGCAGTAAAAGACACTATCGACAATGTAAAAGCCGTGAAAAACACTGTCAACGATGTAAAAAGCACCGTCAACGATGTGAAGAGTGGCGTTCAGGCAGTGCAGAACTTTACACAGAGCGCAAAAAACATTGTACCTCAAAGCCAAAATGTAGCACAAAGCGCAGTAGCAAAGGTGCAGAACATAGCACAGAGCGCGCAAAGTATTGTACCGCAAAGCGCAGTATCGAAAGTGCAAAACATAGCACAGAGCGCACAAAACATTGTAGCGCAAGGTCAGAATGTAGCGCAAAGCGCAGTATCAAAGGTGCAGAACATAGCACAGAGCGCAAAAAACATTGTAGCACAAGGGCAAAATGTGATACAAAATGCAGCAGCTACGGCACAACAACCTACCGAGCAAACAACATCAAAAGGACGCACACAAGCAACAACATCAGCAACCAATGAAACTCAACAACAACAGGCAACAACACAGCAACCAACGCAACAAAACGCCCCACAATCGGGCTTGTCAACTGGCGCAAAAATAGGCATCGGTTTGGGAGCGTTGGCGTTGGTAGGACTAAGTATTTATGCGTTCAGAAAAAAATAAAAGTATGAATAATATGCTCAATAATAGTGTTTTCCTAACAACTAAGCAAGGTTCTGTTGTTTTTGGTGAAATACGAAAAGAACACAATATATACCCTGCCAATATTTATTTGGCATTAGGTAACAAAAAGAATGGATATGTTCATATAGAAGAGCGACACGGATTGCAAATACTAAATGCAGGTTTTTCTTCAGTTATTGAATTTGTTGAATATGTAGCAACAAATTTTACGAGAATTAAAGAAGGACAAAATAAAGACGGCAAACACAATGGAACATATTTATTGCAAGTAGAAGATAGATATAACAATACACTTTATATAGAGTTATGTTCATCTAATGGGCTAAATAAAGATTATTGGGTAATAAATAGTGGTGGCGTATTTAAAAAGACGTATGGGAAGAAATATAAAACGGTATGGTCTGCCTCCGAAGTGCAGAAACAAAATCGGCATTTGTTGGGGTTTTGCGGAGCAACTATGAAGCCGAAAAAGAAAACTCCCTAACGGTACTACCTCCCTAACCGTGCGACAAATAAAGAAAAAAAAAACTAAATACACAACACAAATGAAAGCAATAATTATTACACCTACCAATAGTGTGGTCAATATGCGAGAAACACCCTCGCCCGACGCAACAACTGTTGCATCGTTGGAGAGTGGCGACGCAGTTGAAGCACTTGCCACGCAAGGCGATTGGACACAAGTGAATTGGAAAGGGTATAATGGCTGGGTGCATAGCGATTATGTAGTTCTTGAGAAAGAAACAAACGAACTCAACGGCAAACTACGCAACAAGCTAAAAAAGGCACTCAAAACAGCCATTAACCCTGTTGCAGCTACTAAGCAAGCAGTAAAGACAACAAGGAAACTTACCAAAGGCGCACTACGCTTGGCAAAGCCTAAAAACTTGGTAAAGTTGGCAAACCCCAAAAACTTAGTAAAGACGGCAGTTAGCACAGTGCAATCAGCCACTAATGGCATTGAAGAAGAAGAGGCTCTGAATGGTCTTTTTGATTCAATCAAAAACGCTGTTAAGTCGTTCGTTTCGCCCTCAACCGCTACCGCAGGCACAGCGTCGGCACAACCGATAGAGTCAGGTATGAAAGTAGGCGACACAATGTATGTCAACACTCAGACTGACCCACTAATAATGCACGCTACGGCAAGCAAAGACGGCTCAAAGCTGGTAAGCATACCGCGCGCATCAGCGGTTACCATAGCCGATAGCAAACTAATAACTGAGGGCGATTATCAGTGGTGCAAGGTCAACTATGCAGGCAAAACTGGCTACGTGGCTTTTAGCTATTTGTCAGTGATAAAGCCACTGAGTACAACCGCAAGCAATTCAGCTTCACAAACAACAGACGCAATAATTAACTCACTAAATCAACAACAACCAATGACACTTACAGACAATGCCAAAAAATACATCAAAATTGGTGTAGGCGCAGTTGCTGTTCTCGGTGTAGGCTACTTAGCCTTCAAAAAATTTGGTGGCAGTAAAAGCACATCAAAGAAAAAAGGACTGAGTGGAATATCACGAAAACGCACTTCAAAAAAGAAACTCTATTTACAATAAAACAAACAAAAAAACACAACAAAATGGCAAAGAAATCTAATAACTACAAAGGCGTAGCACAGCGTGGCTTGTCTATTATAGCAGGCTTGGCTATTGGTACATACGCAAAAAAATTCGTCGGACAGAAAGACGCCACAAGTGGCACTGACCTTCTCGGTTTGTCAGGCGACACGTCAGCAATTGCCTCACCCGCTATCATCACAGTAGCAGGTTTCGCAGTTAACACTATGAGCAAAAACCCTATCCTGAAAGATGTAGGTTTGGGTATGATTGCAGCTGGTGGTGCAGGTATGCTCAACGCAGCTACTGGCAAATCAATAGTATCGCTCAACGGCACTGATGACCAACCTGTAGAGGCTCTCCCTGTAGCTCTTCCGGGTCTTGGCATTGATGAAAAGGTAACATACGATGAGTTGCCAACTGACAATGAGTTGCTTACAACTTATCACCCTGAAATAGAAGAAGTAGGCGATATTGACGAATACGGATATGAAGAAGAAGTAGGCGCAGTTGATGACTTACTCTAAACTCTAAACTCTAAAAAAAACTATTTACTAACAATAATTATTTTCAAAAAAATGGCAGAAAATAAAGCAGCAGCAGGACGTATCTCGTTTGTAGGTACAAAAATCGCAAGTGGCATAACTGAGTTTGCCGCTCGCTTGTCAAAAATTGACGCAAATCTCGCAAAGGCAATCAAGAGTGGCACAGTGCAAGTAGTAGACTATGCACTCTACAATGTCCGCAACTTGGGCGCAGACACAACAGTAGAGGCTTTTCAGGCTTCAGACTCTAAGGAGGTAGGTATTACCAACCTCAATAAGCGCCAATTGGAAGCTAACACATACTTCCTTGTAACTGGTGTTCAGGTATTGGAAAGCGCAACAGCTATTGATAACACCCACACCCTCAAAAACTCTGAATTTGGCGTTATTGCAGCCGATGTTGCTAATGGCGAATTTGAGTTGAAAGTAGGTGATAAGGTGCTTATCCCTCGTAACTCTATGGAGTTGTTCAAAACCCCAGCTAACACTGACAAACTTGTTGGTTATTACGAACTCGATTGTCCGAAACTTATCAGCCCTCTGACTGATATTGTACCGTGGATATATCTTCCTGCCACAACAGGCAATAAGGCATTGAAGATTGTCCTCTACGGTGTTAAGACAAACAAAGCCTAAACAAAACCTCGCAAGTTGCAAATAGTCGGAGTTTGCAACTTGCTCAGCGGTAGACGGTCTGCGGAGAGGTTCGATTCCTCTCTACCGCTCTAATAACAACAAAATCTAAAACTATGTTTTTCTCTATACCAGTAAACAGCACCCAAATAGTAACCACCACACCGCTCGAAGCACGAAGCATAACACACTTGTTTTTTGAAAGCAAGAATGGCGGTATCTTCAACTACAAAAAAGAGCAAGACAATGTTACTATCACAGTCGACGGCAAAATGATTTGCCGAAACGTGCCAATATTGCCATTCTGTACATCGACACCCTACGGCATTAATAGGCACGATTGGCGCGATATTGCGCTTGAAGTAGGACTAAACGTAAACCTTAGCGAGGTAAAGATTTCAGCGCAAAACATCAACGATTTCAACGTTGTATTTGTGTGCAGTAGTGAGCCTATTGCAGATTTCAAAGGTTTTGATTTTGTTGAAGCTTTCAGAATAAAACTAAGAGAGATACCTGACCGCGACACACTTATGGCGTATGCTGAAGAGGGACTACTGAGGTGGAAAGATACACGAGAGCCAAAAGAAGAAGGTAAATACTACAACGGAGAAGAACACGAATGTGTAGAATTAAAATTATCAGACGATAAGACGGAGAACAACACAACAATAAAGGGCGGCACATACGAAAACCCTGACAAAATAATCTTTTGGGGCGACGATTTCAAATATCCGCGATGCCACGACTTTTACTCGTCGCCAACGCCAAATTTAGCATACGCTAAGCGGTTAGCTGATATGGGCGATGTTACACTTAGCGGTCCAAGTGGGCGATGTTACCTATGGGAGCCCAGCCACGTCAGAGAAGTAAAAATAACAAGCTCACCCAACCCCTATCATTACTATTACTACCTTGATGAGCAAGAGTGGCTGAAGTATGCCGTAGCAACATATTTGCCATTCGATATGCTCAACAGCACATCAGGCGAGTGGCGCAAAGAAAAGACCCTTGCACTCGACCGCGCGCCTGAGCGTTTCTTTGCTATGCAAGTATGTAGCGACACACAAACCGTAGCTAATCCAAAAGTGTTGCAAGCCTCAGACATACGCCTAAACTTCAGCCTTAGCGGAGGCGATGAGCAAGAGTTTGAACCACAAACCGACATAGACATTGTGCAACACAAAGACAATGTACCGTGGCGAAAGGTAGTACACACATTTGGACAAACAATGCCACGCTCTATACAGTTTACCTACGACTACAACCGCAACAACCCCACCGACGCTACACCCGACCTCAAAAACAATACTGTGCGGTCAAATGGCTATACCAACGGCAGTAGTTTGCCCAAAACTTGGGATTTGTACTTGTTTTTCATCTATAAGAAAGTAATCTAAAATACCAACCATATAAAAATCATTTCACAATGAAAAAGACATACCAAATAGAGCGCAACATCAAAATTGCCGCAGGCAAAACAGAGATTATCAACTTGCAACTAAAAGAGAACTATGCCAAATGCACGGGCTTTTTCCTCACACCATACAAAGCTGGTACTGACTTCTCAAAGTTGACACTCGGACTAAACATTGCACAACAAGAGATTTTGCCAATCGACACCGACGCATCGCTGTTTGCACTCACTGACTTCATCGGACGTGCCGACGCTACCTACGACTTCACCGAAGAGAACATACCAGCTCGCTCATCAGACGTGCAACTAACCATTACCAACACTGACGGTGAAACAGAGCAAATAGTTAACGCTTACTTTATCCTGAAAAACGAATGATACACATTATCAGCATACCAGTTGCCAATAAAGCACATTGGGGCGACGTTATAACCAAAGATATAGTGCTACCCGCCAAAATACACCATATCAGAGGCATAATGGGCAACGTGTTGCTTGGCAAAAACACCTACTTCGAGAGGCTTCTTATAACCACCCAAGAAACCAATAATGGTATAAAAGAGGATAAAACCTATGCTGAAAATCCGCTTTCAGTACAGATAGGCACATTCTCGCTAAGTATCAACAACAGCGTTGTTGTAGGCTCAGATATTGCACTATGCACCATAAACGAACTACACAAGAGTGGATATAAGCACAACCTTGTGCGCACCGACAATATAGCTATTGACGCAGGCTCAATGGCGCGCATTGAGATAGAAGAAACGCTACTCTCGCCCTTTATAACAACCTCATATTTTGATACATACAACATATTGGGTAATGTAAGATTAACAGAAGAAGGGAAAAAAAAGGCACGTGCCTATTTTGGCGAAGAAACATTGCCAACACTAACCAACGACTACATCGTTAAAATCTACATAGACTATGATTAGCAGAATAATTGGCTTAGAGCAGAACAGGCTAAAACAAATGGGCTACGACTCAATTATTACGCCTATATCGCTAACAGTAAGTAAAAATATCATCAACTTGCCACTGGGCAACGATGCTTACATACTCACAGGTATTCGCATATCCGACAATGACGTTGTGGCTGACACTCACCGCATTTGCATAGCTTCAGCCACCGACGGACTAACAGCCACACAGCGCGAAATAAGCGTTATGGGGCAAGCTACATATAAGACGATGCGTCGTTTTTTGATAATAAAGACACAAAACCAAAACACAAGCGACACATCAGCATTTAGCACAGAGCAAGACGTGCCAACTTACACACTCGACTTCATCAAGATTACACCAACCAAAAAAGCATAAAAACAATGGCAAACTACGCAATCATAAAACAGAAAGTAGACGACATAATTGAAAACGTCAAAGCATTATCACTCACAGGCGGACGTATCAGATACTTTATATCTGTTTTTAATCCGTCGATTAGCGATAAGCCAGTAGAGGTGTTTAAAGGCTCAAACGCTGACAATACCAACCTTGCACAACCACAAGATTGGAACTATGGCGCACAAATGGCTGACAAATTTGCTGAACACCTTAACGCAGCCGTTTCAAACCCCTCAAACGTAAAAGTAGGCGTAATAATCAAAGGCGGAGGAGGCGAAGAGAAAGGTAAATTTACTATCACCCTACGTGACGAGTATGGCGAGTTTCCGATGCAAGACTACGACCGCAACATAACACCTCACACATCAGAGGCACAACCACAACAACCACAACCGCAAACTATGCAAGGCTTAGGCTCGCTCAATGAGCTACTTGGTATGGCTTTTGGCGGACTAAATGGCACACAAGAGGGAGGCGGACTGGGCGCAATACTTGGTGTGCGCGACCAGCTTATACGCAATGAGTACGACCGACGCGATATGCAACGACAATATCAGCACGAACGCGAAGCCGACAACCTACGCCTTGAGTTTGAGCGCAAAAACACACAAAAGCAAATAGACGACCTACGCACAGAGCGCGACCAATACAAGAAAGAGTGCGACCAACTGAAGGGCGAATTAAACAGCGCAGAAGCCACTATCAAAAGCAAAGATGCAGAGATAGCCAAAATGAACACTCGCGTTGATGAGTTGGAAGCTATGAAACCTGAAGCGTCGATAGCTGGCGTAGCACTCACTGGCGTAGGTGCAAGAATAGCCGAAACACTTTTGCTCAAACACGCTGGCACTGTGGGCAAACTATTTGGCGTAGGCAAAGACGAGATGCTTGGTATGCTCACCGAAGATAACACCGCAGAACCTGAACCAACCGCACCACAACCCACCGCAAACATATCAGCACCAGCTGTTGTTGTAAATGGCGATGACGAACCCACCGATGAGCGACTTGCAAGCATCAGACTTTTCTTTGACTCGCTCACCGATGAACAACGCAACGACTTTTACACGCTCGTACTTTTTGTTGATGAGAACAGAGATAAACTACACCAAATGGCTCTCTCTATCAACAAGCAACAGAAACAAACCGCAACCGCAGAAGAAGAGGAAGAGGAGGAATAAACTATGAGCCACCAATACAGACTAAACCCCATAACGGGCAAATTGGATATGACGGGCTTATCGGATAGCGAGATAGCAGAACTCAAAGATGAAGAAACAGCCGAGTTTGAGCCTAATGTTAAGGAAATAGAGTGGTTGGGCAAACCAACAACAGGCAAAACGGCAATGCAGATACTACACGATTTGCTCGTTAAAGATATACCCCCCTCTGTTGCACTCAGTAGCGACACAGATGCAGGAACGTATGAAGAGGGCACAGTGCTTGCCGCAAGGTTTACCGCACGCCCAACGCAGGGCACATTCAGCATTGCAAGTATGACGCTCAAAATTACCAACGCAAGTGGTAAGACAATATATACTGAAATTGCCAACGCACCCGAACCTGACGAAGATTATACTTTCACGTTTAACGGAGATATAACCGCAAAAAGCAACGTGCAAGTATCAATTATCGACTCAGCAGGACTAACCGACGAAAGCAAAAAGTTTACCTACACCTTTGGCAACTATATGTACATTGGTTTTGCCGATGAGATAGTACTTGAAGAGGGCGAAAGTATAGACAGTGTGATAACCAGTTCGTGGCTCAGTTCTAACTTACAACACAAAATCCTCAAAACATCATACGTTACCAACGAAGATACATACAAAATGCCTAAGGACAATACAACGGGTAATCCAAAAAGTGGCTATCTGTATATTGCTATGCCTACCGCGTGGGGCTGTTATGTAGAAAATATCTATCAATCAAGTATCAATGCATACGGCTTCGTTAGTTGCTTGGGTGATATTGCAGGATATACAAACGAAAGCGGTGCAACTGTGAGTTATCGCATATTCCGTAGCAACAAAGAACAAATAGGCGACGTGTCGTTTTACATCAAAAAATAACCTCAAAAAATAACCTCAAAAAAATATTTTATTTATGGCTCTCACACTTACTGACGAACTCACACCTAACTATAAAGCCGACGCCAACGGCAACACCGTACTTGTACAAGCTATCAATGTAGGCTATGGCAACACCACTGTTGCCAATATTCTCAATTCGTTTACCAGCGGAGGACAACAATGGACTGTTTCACTTGTTGACCAATTGCCCGACACTGGCGCGCAAGCTACTACATACCTTGTGCCTCACACCAATAGCGACAACGATATAGTCATCTACACTGATGATTT
>CAJONN010000041.1 GCA_905235955.1 uncultured Marinilabiliaceae bacterium | reverse complement strand
TGAGCGAAGCGAGTTAAAATCGTTTAGCGAAGCGGAGATAATTTTTAGCGGAGTGGCAACAGCGACGAGTTCTTTTTGTTACTTTTTCTTGCGGAAAGACCCGAAGATGATTGAGCGAAGCGAGATAAAAAGTAAAAGACTAATGAGAAAGTCGTGTTTGGAAATTTGTTTGCACTTACGAAACTTGAGTTATTTATTATAAATCAACAAAACAAACGAATATTTGTTGTATATTAGTGGTGTACAAATAACAAATACTCGTTTAAATCTATTCTTTTTAGATGAGATTTTGGGCAACAAACGCCCACAAAAAATGCCATCGATCACACACTTAAGATTAAGAGAAAAGTTGCATAACAAAAAATATATTTGACATGGAACAGCAAACTAAGATTTTGGACATTGGGAATGGCAAGACAATTAAGATTCCTGTAAATTATCAGCACTTCATTTTGGACTATTCAAACAATCCTGAAGAACACGGTTGGAATAGGGAAAATGTGGTTTATATCTTAGAATGTATCAAGAATGACCATATTGAAGATCTTGACATGGATGACAATCTTATGAACGACATTGGGACGTTCTTTGAAGATGGTGTATGCGTACAACCAAATATCGAAACTGCTGTATTCTGGTACGAGCAGGCTATAGAGAATGGCAACGATCTTGCACGTTCAAATCTTGCAGACATCTTACGTAAAGGAAGTCAAGGCTATCCTAAGGATCTGCGTCGGGCTTTTGACCTTTACAATGCTTGTGGACTACCCTATGCTCATTATCGTGTAGGAGAATTCTATGAGCATGGTTGGGGAGTACGTCAAGACCTTGAAGCTGCAAAGGCATTCTACCGTCAGGCATACAAGGAAGGTCACGAATTGGCGGCTAAGAAATTGAAAGAGTGGAACTTTTTGGAATAGAAATGAACAGAGAGGCTATTACACTAATCAAAGAATTCGTTATTTCCTATCTTGAAGGAGATATTGACAAGTTGGTCGATTTCGATTTAGATAAACTGGAGAATGACAATGTGTATGGATGTCCAAACAGAGGGTTCGATGCTGACGATACTAACCTGATGAGAGCCGTCTATTGCATTGCTTTTGGAAATGCATGGCCGAATTTGACAATGGAAAATAGCGGAAATGAAAAGATGCGTGGAGATACGATGAATTCTTCTGCATCATTCTTCTCCTACCCTTGGGCTGACAAATTCACTCCGAAGTGGAATCCGCCAGCCGAACTTACGAAAAAGATAAATGCTTTTCAATCCACTTTCCACACTATAGGCAATATGACCGTACTTCCGGATAAGCGTATTGATGAGTGGAGTATCAACAAACACAGAGGTTGCCATAACGAATGGCACGATTATGAAGATCGTTTTCTTTCAGCCCTTTATAAAGTTCTGCTGCAAGAGCCTGATGCCGATGAAGATTTGGCAGATTTAGTAGAGCTCAACAAAGAAGACTTCCGGCCATTCTATGGCAAAGAAGGATGGAAGTATTTCATAGATACTCATTTATTGGAGTACTATGTTGACGGCAACTACATTCCTATTATCACTTCAAAAGGCTATACATGGTGGCAAAGTGGATATACAAATAAAGAACGTTTCTTCAAGGAAGCAAACAGGTATATTGATCAGAGTACAGAAATCATAAAGAATAGAGGAGATCGTATTGTTGAGAAGTTAAAAATTCATCTCTATGGTGCAGAATGATATGGATATTTTTGACGTTGTGAATAAACATCAGAATTGATCGAATGCCTACTAAAATTCTCAATAGCTTTAAACAAACAACTATCTTTGCATCATTTATGGAGAAAAGATGATAAACATCAACACACAAGAACTTATTCAAATACTTGACCTTACACCTGCCAACCAAAACATAATGCTGGTTGGCAAACATGGTATAGGTAAGTCGCAAATACTTACACATTATTTCGAAGCACATTCATGCAAGGTTGTGCCACTCTTCTTGGGGCAAATGAGCGACCCGGGCGACATCATCGGATTGCCCGACAAAGATGGCGAGCACACTATATTCCGTCCACCATATTGGTTTCCGACCAACAACCAACCCATCGTTCTTTTTCTCGATGAGCTCAACCGCGCACGCCCTGAAGTATTGCAAACAATAATGGATTTGGCACTCAACCGCAAAATAGCCGGGTGGCAACTACCCAACGGCTCACGCATAATATCAGCCGTGAACGAAGGCGATGAATATCAGCTCACCGACCTCGACCCTGCACTTGTGTCGCGTTTCAACATATATCGTTTCTGTCCAACTGCACAAGAATGGCTCTTGTGGGCCGAAAAACAAGGCATCGATAAACGTATAACTGGCTTCATTGCCGACCAACCTCTATGGCTCGATGGTGTTGAGGGCATAAAGCAACATGCTGATTGGGGCTTGGAGAAAACACCTGACCGCCGCGCATGGCACAGAGTTTCAGACATAATAAGCAATGCGCCAAAACTTACACTGATGCACAACAAAATAATAAGCGGCATAGTGGGTGTGCCAGCTGCGGCAAAATTTATGGACTATGCGGCAGACAATGGCACTGTGAGCGGCACTGATGTGTTACTAAACTTTGAGAATGTAAAAAAACTATTGGCAACATATCGCATACACCAACTATCGGCAGTGAGCGAATCAGTAATGCGCACCCTCGAAACATATACATTTAGCCCCGAACAGCAAAATACCGCAGCACACAATTTGCAACAATACATAGCATTGCTCAGTCAGCTCTCGCAAAAAGAGGCAATAGCGCACTTTGCATCGTGCTTCAACTCAGCCAATTACCCCAATGCCGTATCGTTCATCATCTGCAACGCTGCCGAAGTGTATGAAACACTTGTTGACTACATAGATAAACTATGAACGTAGAACAACGCATACGCAATATATACGACAAATGGTTCCTTGCCGAGCCAGCTCTACACGCCGTACTTTGCTGCCACGATGTACACCCCAACAACAACATCAGCTGCATAGTGCGCAGTGGCAAAGGCATGATAGAATACAACGCCCAACTACTAAGCGAGCAAACTGAGCAAGCCACTGAAGAGTTGCTACGTGCTGAAGCTATTAGGCTCATACTCAAGCACCCTTATCAGCGCCAGCCCATCAATTGTCCGGCCGACATACTAACCATAGCAAGCAACATAACCATAAGCAATAGCTACACATTGCCACATATCAACATAGATAAGGCTGCCGACAACAATTTGCCCCCAGACGAATATTTTGAATATTACGCCAACAAACTAATGGAGCAACGCAACGATAGCTACAATGCTGATAATGAGCAAAATAAAACCAAAAACAAACAACCCAAACAGAACTCACAAAGCTATCAGCAGCAGCAAGCTAAAGCTGCACAAAGCGAGCTATGGGACGAAGATGAAAGCCAGCAATACAACATCAACCGACTGATAGAACAAACCACACATTGGGGCACATTGCCACAAAATTTAATAGATGAAATAAAAGCATCGGCACAAGCACGCGCCAACTTTAGGCATATATTGCAAGGCTTCAGAGCATCAGTAATATCTACACGCCGAGCCCTCACTCGCATGCGCCCTAATAGGCGCACAGGCTTTCAGAACATGGGGAGCATATACCACTTCTCAACACACTTGCTGGTAGCCATCGACGTAAGTGGCTCAATAAGCGATGCCTCGGTAGGCAACTTTCTATCAG
The DNA here is from genome assembly GCA_905235955.1 of uncultured Marinilabiliaceae bacterium. GTDB lineage: Bacteria > Bacteroidota > Bacteroidia > Bacteroidales > Marinilabiliaceae > W3P20-009. The sequence goes on along the minus strand of CAJONN010000041.1, from coordinate 8,489 downwards.
CCACCAATAGGCTCTTCAAATATGGCATAAATGCAATAGACCTTGTGCAGTTCGACTGCCAAATGAGCACACCCATATCAATGCGCAAAGCAAAGCAAAGCATCAAAGTCAACGGACGTGGAGGTACAAACTTTCAGCCACTTTTTGACTACATAGCCACACACACTGAATATGACGGACTAATAATCCTCACCGATGGATATGCACCACAACCCACTATTCCTCCGCTAATGCGCACCAAAATACTCTGGGTATGCGACAATGCCAACTGCTACAAAACCAACCATATATGGATGGAAAACATTGGGCGGTGTTGTTATTTTGAATAACTCAAGTTTTGCAAGTAGGGAAAGTATCAAAGCCCCACTTTTCTCTCATTTCGCAACTCTAAATCTTCTCTGAAGATCCAATATTTATTGCCTTTTTCGTAGCCATCATAACTAAAGTCAGGACCATAGAAGCGATATTCGCCAACATATATAGGGTTGTGAGGCGAAAGGTGGTCGAAGACGATGCTTTTGCGTTTTTCGTCCCAACGAAGCATCATAGTGGCATCGGCTGAATATTGGAATATGCGACGTATGTAGTTAGCTTTTTCGTGATGAAATATTGGAGCACCAAATTTACATTTTTTGCCATCAAACCATAAGGGTTCTATTACTCTGGTTTTTACTACACCATCAGTACCTTTATACCCCAGTAACGTGTAATACGTTGTGCGTTTGATATTTACCTCAACCATATCATAATAAATTGCACCATACCACTTATTGTTGGTTGCTTTGAAACGCTCTGGTGTACGTATATCTTGAGTATAGTCTGTAAGGTCAAATATGTCGGTTGCACCTTTGCCGTTGCGTCGCAAAACAAAGCCACTACACCTACTGGTCATATTGCCAAACACGTTCATATATGTAAGTATGCGTACGCGTTTATTTTTGCTTATGAGCGAATAGAGGTGTGGCAATCCGCTAAGGTCGGCAGTGAGTGCGTCTTCATCAGCAATGAATAAGCGAAGTCGTTGTTGCACAAGTTGTTGTGCTTGTTCTTTATCAGCATCAGAGGCATTGATGTCGGCCATTGTTTCCATATCCATACGCAGAGGCAGGTCTGGCATTAGCCATAGTGGGCGACCATTGAGTGTGTCGGTCAGTTCAAAGCCTATCATTTGCCCCTTTGCCAACTGGCGTAGGTGTATTTGTGAATTGGGCTTGGTGCTGCGTTTCAGATGCCGAGCAATACCATCGATGTTGTCAACAAAGGCATTTGTTTGTCTTTTACCACTCTTGGGGTCAGTGCGCTGAGCTATCCAACAGAGTGTACCGTTGTTGCCTTCAGGATGAAAATAGTATATTATTGTAGCACTGATGCTTGGGAGGCTGAGCTTACCAAGTGTTTGAGGTACAAACGTATCAACTTCTTGCACCGATGCATTTTCTACGGCATGCAAAGCATCTTGTAGCCATTGCACACGGTCGTATTCATATTTATTTTCATCGGCAAGTGAGAGTAGTTGTGCTGCTGATTGATCTATTTGTTGCAGTTTGCTCTGTGCCATAATGAGTGGCGAAGAAACAATAGTGGTCGCAAAGATAACTCCTGCGACCATCATTGCCCGTATGTTGCGAATGCTCATCGGTGCTATATTTTTTTGGATGAATTGATTAGCGTTGTTCAATATTTAAGCATATTGCTAACCGGATTGGCATACATCCGAAGTATGGTTTCGTAGATGAAGTCGCGGTCAGGGTCTTCAAGTCGGCTAATATGCTCATTGATGTAGTGCAAGAAGTTGCTCTTGTCTTCGGCTACATATTTATCAGCAAATTGGTTGTTGCCGTTGAGTAGGTCGTATGCAAGGTAGTTGCCGGGCCAAAGTTTGTAGTTGAGGTGTATTTGTTTGTCAATGATGTCAGCAATGGCTTGCACCTGTACGTTTTTGTTTGGGTCAGTTATTTGGCTTATTTCGTTGGCTATGGGCGTTCCGAAGGTGAAATGCACGTGGCCTTTTTTGCCATATATTCCCATCGACATGTGTGTGAGGTCTTCGCGCTGCGACTTTTTGTAGTCTGGGTTGTCGCGTTTTTGCTGAAATTGGTATGCCTTGAGATAGTCGCAGGGGTCATATTCATACGATATGCTCACTGGCACTATGTTGAGTTCTTTGATATTTTCTACTACTGACTGTGCACGTCCGCTAAGGTTGAGCATTTTGAGCACCGAGCCTTGTGTTTGGTCGTTGCCATCTTTTGATCTTCCTTCGCGTTGGGCAAGCCAAATGTTTTGTTTTTGTTCTACAATAGAGTGGCGTATGAATGCCGACAGTGTTTCTGAAGCCTCCATCATGCGACGCACTGGCAGTCCACGCTTTACGATGAACGATTTGTTGAGTTTCACGAGGTCGGTTATCCATTCATATATGAGCAAGTTGTCACCAATGCCTATTTCGGTAGTGTTGAAGCCGGCTTCGTGCAGTTTTACGTTGAGGAAGGCCGAGTCGAGCACTATGTCGCGGTGGTTGGTAATGAAAAGGTAACTTTGCTTAGGGTCGAGGTTCTCAAGACCGCTTGCCGTAACGCCGTATGTAGCTATTTTGATGATATTGTCGAGGAAGGGGATGATAAAGTCGGTTTGGAATGATTCGATAGAGCGCACTGCTTTGAGCTTAGCTATTACAGTATCGACTGGCACGTTGGGGAAGAGTGCTGGTATCATTCTGACGAAATATGGCTCGTTGCACAATTCTTCGATAACGGCACTCACTTCACTATCATGAAATGGTCTGATTTCGTCAAATTCTGTATTTTGCTGTTCCATTTTTATTTTTTCTCTTTGTATCTATGGTGCAAATATAACCTTTAATTTACACTCTACAATTTTTAATATTTTTTTTTAGAATGCTTCTACTTATTCTACTTCGCGCCCTATAAGTGTAGCTTGTGTAGCGTCAGTTATTAGCACTTTTACAAAGTCGCCCTTTTTGTGCTGACCGGCTGGGAACACTACGGCTTTGTTTTGCGAGGTGCGTCCCATAAGGTCGGTTCTCGATTTTTTTGAATAGCCTTCAACGAGCACTTCAAACTGCTTGCCCACATCGCGTTTGTTGCTTTCGAGCGATAGACGGTTTTGCAAGTTGATAATCTCTTGTAAGCGTTGTGCTTTGACTTCATCAGGCACATTGTCTGGCAGATGTTCTGATGCGTAGGTGCCGGGGCGTTCTGAATAGCGAAACATAAATGCGGAGTCAAATTGTGCCCACTCCATGAGGCTAAGTGTGTCGCGTTGGTCATCGTCGGTTTCTGAGTGGAAGCCGCAGAAGACGTCAGTAGAGATGCCACAATCTGGTATGATGCGGCGTATGGCTCTGATGCGGTCCATATACCACTCACGCGTATATTTGCGGTTCATCACTTTGAGTATTCGTGTGCTGCCCGACTGCATTGGCAGGTGTATGTGCCGGCATATATTGTTGTGCGAGGCTATTACCTCAAGTGTTTCGTCGGTCATATCTTTGGGGTGCGAAGTGGTGAAGCGTACTCGCATATTGGGCACTGCTTCGGCTACTATTGCCAAGAGCTTTGGGAAAGTTATGGGTTCGCTGCCTTCAGCGCAATAGCGATATGAATTGACGTTTTGCCCCAACAATGTAACTTCCTTGTAGCCACGCGCTTGCAAGTCATACACTTCGGCCAGTATGCTTTTTACCTCTCGGCTACGTTCACGTCCGCGAGTATAGGGCACTATGCAATAGGTACAGAAGTTGTTGCAACCTCTCATTATTGACACGAAGCCACTCACTGCACCATGCCCCATACGTGTGGGCAATACGTTGGCGTATGTTTCTGTTGTTGAGAGTTCTACGCTTATGGCTTGCTGACCTATTTCTGCAAGTGAAATGAGGTGCGGTAGCTCAAGATATGTATCTGGTCCGGCAACAAGGTCAGCTCCTGCTTCAAAAAGCATATTTTTGGTACGCTCAGCCATGCAACCAATGATGCCAACAATAACTTTGCGTTGTTTTTTGTGTACTGCCACAATGTCGGCCAAGCGTCCAAGCACTCGTTGCTCAGCATTGTCGCGCACAGAGCATGTGTTGACGAGTATTGCATCGGCTTTGCTCATATCGTCAGTGAGCTGATAGCCAATGGTTTGCAACACCGATGCCACTACTTCGCTGTCGGCTACATTCATTTGACAGCCGTATGTTTCAATGAAAAGATTTTTCTGTTTATCAGTTGCGTCCATTGTTGTTTTCTGAAGCCTACCAAATCAGTTTTTAGAGTTCGCTTTCTTTCAGTCGTTCAGCATTTTCGGCCACTATAAGGTGGTCTATGCAGTCTTGTATGTCGCCATCCATAAATGCGCCAAGGTTGTATATGGTGTAGTTTATGCGGTGGTCAGTAATGCGCCCTTGTGGGTAGTTGTAGGTGCGAATTTTTGCTGATCGGTCGCCTGTGCTCACCATTGTTTTGCGCTTAGCGGCAATGTCGTCGATGTATTTCTGATGTTCTTTGTCGTATATGAATGTACGCAAACGGCTCAGTGCGCGCTCTTTGTTTTTGGGTTGGTCGCGTGTTTCGGTACACTCTATGAGTATCTCTTCTACTGCGCCTGTGTTTGGGTTTTTCCAGTTGTAGCGCAAGCGTACGCCTGATTCTACTTTGTTTACATTCTGTCCGCCAGCACCAGAGCTACGGAAGGTATCCCATTTTATTTCACCTTCGTTGATTACAACGTCAAATTCTTGTGCTTCAGGCAATACAGCAACTGATGCAGCCGAGGTGTGCACACGTCCTTGTGTTTCAGTGGCAGGCACACGTTGCACACGGTGTACACCACTTTCGTATTTGAGTGTGCCGTATACTTTTTCGCCTGTTACTGAGCATATTATCTCTTTGTATCCGCCGGCTGCACCTTCTGAGAAGCTTGAGATGGAGAGTGTCCAACCTTTCATTTCGCAATATTTAGAATACATGCGGAATAGGTCGCCAGCAAAGATGGCAGCTTCATCGCCACCCGTGCCACCGCGTATTTCCAAAATGGCGTTGCGGTCGTCTTGCGGATCGGCAGGGATGAGCAGTAGCTTTATCTCCTCTTCAAGCTGAGGTATGAGGCGTTCACATTCGTTAGCCTCTTCTCTGGCCATCTCTTTGAGGTCGGCATCGGTTTCTGATGTCAGGATGTTTTTAGCCTCTTCGAGTCCGTCGAGTGCTTTGATATACTCTTCGCGCTTTTTCAGTATGTCGCCAAGGTCTTTGTACTCTTTCGATAGTTTGATGTATCGTTTTTGGTCGGCAATAACGCCGGGGTCGGTGATGAGCGTCGACACTTCGTCGAAACGCGACATAAGTCCTTCAAGTTTTTCGAGTATAGTATTTTCTGCCATGATAAAATCAATTTCAAGGTGCAAAGTTACTAAAATTGTTTTTTTATATTTTTGCAAAATAAAAACAACATATAAAAAAATGATGCCCAACCAATCTGTTACACTCGAAACTATTTGCACCGACAAGCAAGCTTGGAAAAGAAAATGTAGCAAATATGTGCTCAAGGTGGGCATTATTATATTAACAGCAATAATTATTACTGATTTTTTCTCGCTCGGAACAACTGCTTTTTTTCTGATATGTTATATATCAATAATTGTAATGAGCCTATTTACTTATATTGCCTCAATAGGTCAACGGAATTCTATTGCAACTGGTATACTCACTATTGGCACCGACAAAATAATGTATTGGCCCAATGGCAAAGACTGCATCTATTACAATTGGTACGACATAAAAAACATACAGCTTTTCTATCACGGATACAAAGGTCAGCCACTACGCAACGAGTACGGACAAGAGACTTTGGCTATTGATAATGGCGACAAAAATTATATCATCATCCAACAAAAAAAAGCCCCAAGCATCCGCATCAATTTTCATCTGACGAAAGAACAGAGCGTGATTATAAAACAGATATTACACCAATGTTGTGAGCAGACTGGCGTGAAACTATATATGCGAAACCGATGAGCAAAAGAGCCAAAATATTCATAGCGACACTCTGCACAATACTCATATTGCTTGCATTGCTACACATTTGGGTACCTCGTCCGCTCTTCAGCACACCTACATCTACCGTGCTAACAAGCAACAACGGCACACTCATTGGTGCGCAAATTGCCGCCGACCAACAATGGCGTTTTCCTGAAACTGACAGCATCTCAAACAAGTTGTCAGAGTGTATCATAGCATTTGAAGACCAGCGCTTCAGATACCACTGGGGCATCGACCCCATATCAGTAGCGCGCGCCGCCTTGCACAACATCCGAAGTGGACACATAAGCGAAGGGGGCAGCACCATCACAATGCAATTGGCACGTATGGCACGAGGCAACCAAAGCCGAACCATATTCCAAAAAATAATAGAAGCTCTTTGGGCTATCGACATAGAACTTACATATAGCAAAGACGAAATATTGTGCCTCTACGCATCGCATGCACCTTTTGGTGGCAACACCGTAGGCATAGAGGCTGCCGCTTGGCGATATTTTGGCTGCGATGCAAAAAACTTGTCGTGGGCCGAAAATGCTATGCTATCTGTATTGCCCAACTCACCTTCGCTCATTCACATCGGGCGCAACAGAGATGTGCTAAAGCAAAAAAGAGACCACCTACTACAGCGGCTTGCCAACAATGGCATCATTCAGCCCGATGAATGCGAACTATACATGGCCGAGCCATTGCCCGACAAACCCTATCGCATACCCAACAATGCCCCACAACTTTTGGCACAAATAAGCAAGCAACACGCATCAGCACTAACGCAAACCACCATCGATGCGCACTTGCAAGAACGTGTGCAACAACTTGCCAACCGCTATTCGGGCAACTACAAGTCAAACTACATCGACGACATAGCCGTAATTGTAGCCGAAGTGAGTAGCGGCAATGTTATAGCATACGTGGGCAACAGCAGCCAACAGACACCAACATCTGACGTAGACAACATACAGAGCGAACGCAGCACTGGCAGCCTGCTAAAACCTATACTCTATGCCGCTATGCTAACCAACGGCGATGCCACTCCACAAATGATTTTTGCTGACACACCTCTAATGCTCAACGGCTATGCACCACAAAACTTTAGCAAAACATACACAGGCTGTGTACATGCCAACGAAGCCGTAACTCGCTCGCTCAACGTGCCACTCATCAGAATGCTATCAAAATACTCTACCGGTCATTTCATAAGCGTACTACAATGGCTTGGTATGACTACATTGCATTATACCCCAGACCACTACGGAGCCTCTATCATACTTGGCGGAGCTGAAGGTACACTGTGGGATATGGCTGGCATGTATGCCTCACTCTCAAGAGTGCTAAAAAACTACCCAACATACAACAACCAATACAACACAGCCGACATTCACCCACTGCGCCTCACCCCCCAACCCAATGCAACACCAACACTTACCAATAGGCTAACTATTTCAGCCTCAGCCATCTGGCAAGCCTACGAAGCAATGAGTGCACTCAACCGCCCTGAAGAGGAAGCCGACTGGCAAATGTTTAGCTCAATGAAACGCATTGCATGGAAAACAGGCACCAGCTGGGGTGGCCGAGATGCATGGGCAATAGGCACAACACCCAAATATGTTGTTGGCGTGTGGGTAGGCAATGCCACTGGCGAAGGCCGAGCCAACCTCACTGGCGTAGGCTTTGCAAGTCCACTAATGTTTGATATATTCTCCCTATTGCCTGATAGCGAATGGTTTAGCAAGCCACTCGACGACATGAACTCACAACCAATATGCAAACATAGCGGACATATAGCTTCCGCCATCTGCCCCGATGTCGACACACTGCTCATTCCGCGCCAATGCGAAAACACCCCCGTCTGCAACTATTGCCGACTCATTCATCTCACAGCCGATGGCAAATGGCAAGTAAACAGCACCTGCGAAAACATCAGCAACATACACACCGAAGCACGTTTCATACTGCCACCATCACAAGAATATTACTTCCGTAAACACAGCGCCACCTACAAACCACTGCCCCCAATGCGCCCCGACTGTGATATGAACACATCAGAGCAAATATCAATAATAACACCCGAACATGGTAGCACAATAGTAATACCACGCAACTTCAGTGGCGAAAAAGAAAAAATAGTAATGAAAGCCGCAAGCCATTCAGTTGAAAGCACACTCTATTGGCACTTAGACGGCACATACATAGGACAAACCACCACCGACCACCAATTAGCCATATCGCCAACAACAGGACAACACACACTCACCTTGATAGACGACAACGGCAACCGAAAAACAATAATATTCTATGTAAAATAACTTAAGTTTCGCAAGTAAAAATATACAGAAAATAAGCCCTGAGAATGGGCGAAAGAAATATACCCAACAAATAGCCTTCCAACAATAAGCACGAAACTCGATTTTCACCTCGCGGTTGTCGCCTTTGGCACGGAGCGTAAAG
>CAJONN010000040.1:12434-39796 GCA_905235955.1 uncultured Marinilabiliaceae bacterium | reverse complement strand
TGGCAACAGCGACGAGTTCTTTTTGTTACTTTTTCTGTCGGCACAGACCCGAAGATGATTGAGCGAAGCGAAATAAAAAGTAAAATTAATGGGAAGGTCGTATTTGGGGACTTGTTTGCAGTACATTTTCTACTTGCTAAACTTAAGTTATTATACTCTTTACCTTTCTTGCCTTTCCAATCTTCACCAAACGCCTTATTCATAACAACCTCGTTATCAACATCTTACCTTTCAAAGATAAAAAACAAAAAAGCACTCTAACAAAATTTCGTTAGAGTGCCAATATTATCAGATAAACAGTTCGGTCTGCGCCCTATTCAGAATACAAATTGCAAACGTGCTTCAACCGAATTGTAATTGCTCTTTTCTAAGACCTTATCATAATCAGAATTTTCAGCATGAGACTGACCATGAGCATAGTTGATACGCGCTAAAAGATATTTGTTGAATGCATAGTTCAAACCAACTGTAATATCATTTTGTGATGTACCCCAATCTTTACCTCTGTTGTATGACACATTGCCAAAACGTGCAATAAGTTCAAGATTTTTTGGCGAAAGGTTTGTAGCATAAGCATTTGACTTGTTGTAGTTCTGATGATCGCCTATCAAGAGAAAACCTGCCTGAACAAAGAATCCACCAATTTTTTCGTTTTCGTTAGGCAAAAAGGTTTCTACCTCTTCGGCCTCAACCTTCTCTACCACTCTACGCACATTGGGTGTATTGATTTGAGCATGCTGATAACGACCTTCTGCATAGAATTTGCCCGAAATGAAAATAGCCTCTACTTCGCCACGGAACATATTGTATTGTTCGTCAGAAGCAAACGACTTTGGCAGCAACGTTATGCGCTTGCCTTGAGTCAGCGACTTTGTGTCAAAATTTGTAGTTATTGGCGTATGGGTAAAAAGTGGTGCTACACCAAAATGCAAAACTCTATTTTCTTCAAGAATAGGACGCACAATGGCTTTTGCTGAAATGTTGTAGCCCTGATTTTCGCCTGCATTATTTACATCGCCATCAGAGAATACACCTGCTTGAAGGCGGAAAATATCAGAATTGTATGTATACATAACACCCATACGACGCGAATTGGCATTAACAGCTTCATCGATAGACGAATTCTGAATAAAACGATAAGCTGGTCCTAAAATCTTATAGCCAAAAGGCATCCAATAGTTACCTACTTGCAAGCTTGAATTGTCAGAAAATTTGTAGCCAACAAATAAATCAGTAAAAGTTGCTTTGCTATTACTGAAACGAACTTCGATTTTCGACGACCATTTTTCATCATACGATGCAATAACACCCAAACGAGTATCATTCATACTAATTTTATTAGTTGCATGGTCATTCGTCTTGCCCAAATCGCCACTATACACACCTGCGTCGAAGTGAGTACGGCCTTTGAAAGTTAGCTTAAAATCGCCTGCATCTGTCTTGATGGCAACCTGAGCATTAGCCATTACAACCGATGCAAAACATACGGCTATTGCCGCAATAAATGATTTGTTCATAATATTTAAAAAATTATTCTTAAGTAACATATCTGTTGTTATTTCCGTTAAAGGAAATATATACTTTTTTTCGAAACGCAAAGATAACAATAGCAACAACTTAAAAACAACAAACCAACAACAAATTTAGCGTTTCAGAAAAATATTGCACTTACTATTTTTTACCTAAAACAAGCCAATAATGAATAAAATGTTGGCTAAAGTGCTAATTTTAGTAATAACTACGCCACAAAAGTGTTAAAAAACAACTACTTTTGTGGCAGTAAAAAGGCAACAACAGATGAAGGTTTCTATTATCACATCATGTTTCAATCGCGAACATACTATACGCGATAGTATCGAGAGCGTGCTGAGCCAAGACTATGACAACATTGAGTACATAGTAGTTGACGGTGCAAGCACCGACTCAACACTTAGTATCATCAACGAATATCGTGATCGCATATCTGTCATCATCAGCGAGCCAGATAGCGGTATGTATGAGGGCATCAACAAAGGACTCAAACTTGCTACGGGCGACATTGTTGGGCTCTTACACTCTGACGATGTATTCTACGCCACTGACTCTATATCACAGATAGTCAACGAATTTAAGCGCACTAACTCTGACTTTGTCTACGGCAACGGCATTTTCGTGCGCCCTGACGATATGAACTACGTTGTGCGCGATTGGATTAGTGGTGGCTACGAACACAAAAAGTTGAGTCGAGGTTGGTTGCCACTACACACTACTGTGTACGTAAAGCGCAATGTATTTGACATTGTGGGCTATTACGATGAAAAATATAAAATTTCGGCCGACTCTGATTGGCAGCTTCGTTGCCTATACAAAAACATTCTGAAGGTATCGTATCTCAACGAATATATTATCAGAATGCGTATGGGTGGCGCATCTACGAGCTTCAAAAAGACTATACAAAAATGGCGCGAAGACCTCAATTTGTATCACAATATGAAACTCAATCCGTATATATCGCTCACATGCAAAGTGTTGTCGAAAATACCGCAGTTTATTACTGCTAAGCTAAAGTTTTTCAAACGACAAAGGACCTAATCGAAAAGTCAGATATATACACCAACAGAAGATGAAGAAAAAACACGGTTCAGAGCGAAAGGACTCTACAAACCGTGTTTTTTTATGTGCTTATTTTTTGAAAACTTCCAAAAATATCTATTCGGCCGAATTGACAGAACTTACATATTTTGAAAGTGCTACAAGTATCGATGGACATTCAGGCGATGGCGCACTAAAGTCGAGACGCAAACCAGCCTCTTCAATAGCTTTGGCAGTTGCCGGACCAAGGCAACCTATAGCTGTTTCGCCTTGAACAAAGTTTGGGAAATTGCTCTTGAGCGAAGCAATGCCTTGCGGACTAAAGAATACGAGTACCTGATAATCGTTGATATTAATATCTGTCAAATCGCTACTAACTGTCTGATACAAGAATGCTTTTGAGAAGGTAAAACCACCTTCAGTCAGAGCATCTGGCACATCGTTTTTGTGCACTACAGAGAGTGGCAGAAGAAATTTTTCGTCTTTGTGCTTTTTCATAACTTCTACCATATCTTGCACACGTTTACCTACGCTTGAGAAGAATATTTTGCGCTTGCGATATACTATATATTTTTGCAAATATACTGCTACCTCTTCTGACATGCAGAAGTATTTCATAGTGTCAGGAATGCTCACACGCAATTCTTCAGCGAGGCGAAAATAGTGATCGATAGCTACTTTACTTGTAAAAACAACTGCTGTAAATGCCAACAAATCGATGCGCTGCTTCCGAAATTCTTTTGCGTCGATACCTTCTACATGTATAAACGGACGAAATAGAATTTCTACATTAGCGTTTTTGGCAAATTCAAAATACGGGGATTTAGGGTCGGAAGGCACTGGTTGCGACACCAATATTTTGCTAATATTCAAGGTATTGTACTTTTGATATTTTTTATAGTCAAACAATGCTAAAACCATCTAAGCCCATAGCTATATATGTCAATTTGCATACAAATGCTATTGGTATTGCTTCGACGGTGCAAAGGTACAAAAACGAGTAAAAAATTGAAAGATAATCGGTCAAAATTATTTTTAATGTTTGTAATATCCGCCATAAATATACGAAACAGATAATTATAATAGCTGATGCTATCAATATATTATAAGTATTCTCTGGCACAAATGGGAATAGCATTGCAACTGGAAATGCTATAACTGATATTATGTTTGATGATAGTTTTTTGCATATTATCACTGTCTTTATCTCTTCTGGTATATCAAACACAAAACTTATTACAAACGCCATTATATATTTGATACAGAAATAGATAATCACTATTAAAAGCATAACGCCATAGAGTTGGATACCACTAAAGCCCAGCATTGTCTGATGCCCTGTAGCCAGATATGTTTCATAAAACAATATGGCAAATATCACATAACTTGTGTAGCGCAATATACGACACACTCCCCTATTTTGCAGTGTGAGCGAATCAGTAACTACACGCCAATAAAAGTTGCTAAAGATGAGTGAGAGCATTTGCCCCAAAAACGATGGCGAAATGGTGCGCACCAATCCTACCATACATCCAACCAATGCTGAGAGGGCAAATAGCCATATCATATCAGGATAGAGTGCCGGGTGCTGCAAGTTTTTATATTCCAAAGCATTGTCTGATGGAGCATATTCAGTATATTGCCCTGTCAGAATTGTATGTGAAGGCGCATTGGCAACCGACGTTTTGAGGTCGTTACCTACGCGAAGTGTATCAGCACCAAACAGATATAATGTATTGTCGGTCATTGGTTTTTGGCTAATTTATTTCACAGCTGCATCGAGCAAGGTGATTGTTGGTTGGTTATCGGCTGAACGTTGCAAGTATTCTATTGCGTCGGCTGGCGAGGTGGCAAAATAGACCGTGTCAAGATGACATTGGTTCATAAAGTTTTCGCTCACCATTTTTTGCAACTGCACTTTCAGCGCATCATAGAAACCATCGGTATTGAGTATTACAATGGGCTTTTGTATCAGTCCAAGTTTTTTGTCGGCCATGGCATCAAAGAGTTCATCCATTGTTCCAGTACTGCCGGGCAATATTACTATGACATCAGCAAGGTCTATGAGCATTTGTTTGCGTTGTGCCATTGTTTGGGTAAGACGCATATCGCTCACGCCTTTGTGCTGCCACTCTACCTCAACCATAAATTTAGGTATGATGCCTATCACTTCGCCCCCCATACGCAAGGCTTCATCTGCCACACAGCCCATCAGTCCAACGCTACCGCCACCGTATACTATGCCATAGTTGTTGTCTACAAGCATCGATGTTAGTTGGCGTGCTTCGTCAAAGAATATTTGCCGTATTTTGGGACTTGATGCGCAAAATATTGTTGCTCGTTTTTTATTGTCCATTGCGTTTTTTGCCTAATTTGTTAAATGGTATCTGATATTCAATTGTATAGGTGAAGGCTATGCCAGCTTTTGTGTCACCACAGTTGCCAAATCCGGGCACTGCATAGGGCTCAAGGTCGTTATTGTGCGCCGATGCTACTAAAAAACGTCCTCTGAATGTCCAGCCCATATAGAAGTTGCGCAGCATTTCGCATCTGATACCAAAGAGTATTTCAAATATATGACTATTGACTGCTGAGTTGCTCACCGAGCCACTATATTCGCCCCAATAGTCGTCAACTATTTTAAAGTTGTTGGCTTCGTGCATTTGCCATGCATAGCCGTAGCGTGCGCCAACAAATATATTGTCGTTGACCGGAAAATCTTCTGACTGAAATAGGTCATAATCAATGCCTATTTTCAGAAATGTTCCGTTCGATTTGTACGAAAAGTTGTCGTTGGAATATTGCGTATTCTGATAACCCACTTCGGCATTAGCCCACCATTTGTAGTTGAAGCCATATCGGCCAACAAAGGCTATGCCTGTGTTTTCTTTCTGAAATATGCGCATGATGAGTGGCGACACATCAACACCAAGCGACAAGCCTTGATCTTTCATTACTGTGATTTTAGGCTTATGACGTTCCTCTTCTTCGTCTTCGCTATTGGTGGCATTGTTTTGCTGCGTATTGCCTACTTGCTGCGTACTCTGAATGGTATTTTGTAGTGTATTAGATTGTGCAAAAACTATTGTAGGCGTTACAAAACACAAAGCTAACAAACTAATATACAAAGATTTGCACATTTTCAATACTTTCATTATAATTTATATCGGCATAAGTTATTGCCACAGAATCAATAAAAACGCTGGTATGCCCAACCGAGTCAAGTGTTAGTTCCATTGTGATGCCTCCACTACCTGATACGGGCGTAAGACGTTTGCTATATGAGAAGAATAGCTCGTCTTGCAATGTTTGAGTGCGAAACACATATTTGGTGCTGTCGGCATTCATATTCAGATTGAGAAAGAGAGCTGTAACTGACTCTACGTCATACAATAACGTATCTTCTCTGCCTATTCCATACACTTGCACATCGGTAAGTATTGTGTCGTTATGTGTGCTACGCGAATAGAGCCCAACCTGAACTGTATGCTGATATGACAACAACATATCGTCAGTATTGTTGCAACCTACTATGGCACAAGCTATAAACAATAACGATAAAAGTATATTTTTCTGATTCATGTTGCAAAGATAGCAATCTTTTTAGTCTCCGTTGCCTATTTTAGTAGCCGTAGTAGCGGTAATGATTGTTGTAGTGTCAAGTGGCACAAGTGCCTCTTCTGGCTCTTCATCATCTTCAGCTTCTGACTCTGCTATGGCTTGACGCATACGTTCTTCCATTTCAGCCTGCTGTTGTTCTTGCTCGTTCATCAGCCTCTTGGGCAATGGTAAGCCCGACATGCTATATGTATCTCTCACTATAGCTATGCGACGTTGTAGCGAGATGGCATCGTTTTTGGCTTGTTCTTCAGGGGTAGCTTTTTTCTTAAGTTTGGCTGTTGTTATATCAAAGTCTAACTTAGATGGCGTTCCCTTGACGTTTACTCCGGCTTTGAATGGCAATGGCGATTTGATTATCGACACATGATAATTCATATTCATATCAAGGTCTTGCGTGCCACCTACTACTGCACTATATCGGTCGATGTTGGTAACAAATGGCAATACGGTTATTTTACCTGAGTCTAAAAGCACGTTGAACGATAGTGTATCGATGATGTTCTCTTTTTTATTCTTGAACATCAATATTTTAGATAGTTTTGAAAATGTTTCGCCGTCGAGCAAAACAAGTTTTTTACCACCTATATGCATAGATACTTGTGTAAGGTGTCATTGTGCTATCGAGCTCAGTTTTAACGGTCATAAAACAATCTATTTTACCCTTAAACGATTGCATCATTGGCATTATTGTATCAAGGCTCAGATCTGATATAAGGTCGCCAATATCAGCATTTTGCCACCTTATTGAGGCGTCTATATCGGCACGTTGTTTCTTTTTGTCGCCTTTGTATGCCATTACTGATACTGCCCTCGAATTGCCATATTTGAAGAGTGTATGCGTCATGTGCAAACAGCCGTTCACCACTTCTACTGTTCCCTGAATGTCGTTTACCACAAGTTTATCGTAGAGCAATGTATTGACGTTGGTATTGAGGCTAAAACGTATGCGTTTAGGTATGTATACAACACCATTATATTCTTTGTTATCAAGCAGTGTATCAGCCACTTCAGCTGTTTCTATATAGGTAGTATCTATTTGCGCAGCTGCTTGTGCAAGTGTTGTTGTGTCGGTGTCAATGTAGGCTGCAATTAATTCGTTGCAGTTGATAGTGTCAGCATTCACATCGAGCGATGCTTTAATGGGTCGATGACGATAGATTGAGCTCCACAAGTTGTAAGCTTTGGCACTAATGTCAACCGACGTTTGCCCTACTCTGATGTGCGACCGGTCTATACTAATGACTCTTTCGGCTTGCGACACACGTGTATTTGTTGCCACAATGGGCAGTTTATAAAATGGCATTCTGGCTCTCGCCATCTGCACTTCGGCTGCAAGGTCAGAGTTCCATGTCGAGTCGCCTGTTCGCTCAAGCATTGCGCTGCTCGTTACGTTTTTGGTAAATCCTCTAACGCTCCAAATGCGTGAAAATACGGTGTCGGCACTTATCGATGCCTCCATGTGCGGATAGCGTTTGTTTTCTTTCATTGGACGAATAAGAGCTTTCGAGGCTACGTTTTTGGCAAAAATGGATATTGTGTCCATCTTTAGGTTGACTCTGCTCGATGTAAACTCACCTTGCACTGGCACTATTTGCGTTGTATCTTTTTGCATTAGTGTTTTGCCACGACTTCTGAAATTTTTCACGTGCAAATTCACTTTGTGTGTAAGTAGCTCTAAATTAGACACTCGCACCCCCATTTTGATTGTATCATTGCCATCGAAACGTATATGTGCATCGCTATGCAAGCTAAACGATAGTGTATCACTGGTGATAGCAATGCTATCGGCATCGAGCCTTCCTCTGATACGAATCCGACCAAAGTTTCTGTTCTGAATGTCGCTATATCTAAATTGTGCCATAAGATCAGCATCTACTACGCCATACATATTGGTGTTGGTTACCGGAAATACGTGTGTGAGCGATGTCAGATCAACGTGCGCCTTCACATTTGCCGAGATGTTGGCATCAGTGAGTAGCTCTGTTATTCGCACTACCGACTCTACCTCTGAGTTGCCTCCTTTGAAGTGAAATATTTCAAGATTAACGTATGATGAATCAGGCTTTTGCGGATTGATAAATGTGTCAAAAATAGCTTTTATATCATCTACTCCTTGATCCATTCCTTCATAATGTCCTTTTATGTTCTGAATAGCAACATTGCATCCTATCAGAGGTTTTTGCTTATCATCAAACCTACCTCTGATGTAACCTTGCGCCTCTATTGTGCCATCTTCAACTACAATCTCATCATCTACAAAACCTTTGGGTATCAGTCCGAATAGTTTTTGCACACTTGGCGAGCCTATGCCATAAGTAAAATCTACATCAACGCCAGCCGTATCGGTCTGCACCCAACCATCAACATCGATAGCATGACCATCAAACGCCAATGCACCTTCGCCAACGTTGCAACGACTCTTGTCAAAATCATAGCTAATGTGCCCATTGGCTGCCAATGGCATCCGGCGCAATATGCGTACGCCATCTACATTCACTGATGTTTTGCGATCATCAAGTTCAAAATCAAAATCTACTTCGCTTACACCTATTATTCCGTCAGTTTTTAGGTTCAGACTATCAACTCTGAAATGTACTTGCGAAACTTTATCAGCATATGCCAATTTGACATTTTTAAAGCGTATGTGCTTCACTGCCACATTGGTTTCTGATTGGATTGTGTCGGGCGTTTGCACTGCAACTGTGTCAGGATAAAGCACGTCCCAGTTGTGCCTACCAAGCGAATCAGTATAAAGTCTTATTTGTGAATCAGTTAACCCAACGTATCCTATTATGAGTTCGTCAGAAAAAAGTGTTTGCATTATATCGAGTCCAGCTCTCAGTTCACCTATACGTGCTAATGTATCGCGCCGTGCAAAAATGGTGTCGGTGGGTGTTTGATGAAAGGCATGGCTTACTATCTGAGCATTGGTCAGTTTCAGACCAAAACGCGGAAACGATGAGAAGAATGTGATCTCTACTGAACCTATTTCTACATCAGCATCAAGGTACTGATGAGCATATTCTGACACAATGGGAGTAAGCTTTTTTGGTGTAACTATGATGTTTATCACAATTGCCACAATTGCAAAAAATATTGCGGTAGCAATGCCTATTATTTTTGCCAATAATTTGAACCAAGCAATAGTTCTTTTTTTCATTTTCCAGATTTTTCTTGAAACGAACGCAAATATAATTTTACGTTTTCACTTATCCAACAAAGCAATTATTTTATCTACCAACATATTATCTGTGGCATCAAACCAAACATAGTTGCCGTTTTGCTTAAACCATGTCATCTGTTTTTTGGCATATCGGCGAGTATTGGTTTTTATCTTTTCAATAGCTTCATCTCTACTCATTTTTCCGTCGAAATAATCAAATATTTCTTTATAACCAACTGTGTTGAGTGAATTGTAGTGTCGCATTGGCAAGCAGCTACGCACCTCTGCTTCAAGCCCTTGCTCTATCATTTGCTCTACTCGCATACCTATACGCTGGTTGAGTTCGACTCGCTCACGTTCTATGCCTACTTTCACTATTCTAAACTTCCGTTCTACCTTGCTATTGGTGCGCAACGATGTGTATGTTTGTCCAGCTTCTATGCACACCTCAATGGCATGCAACACACGCTTGTAATTACACTTATCTACCTTATTATAATACTCAGGATCAAGCGAATGGAGCTTACCAAGCATAAAGTCAAGCCCCTTTTCTTCATATTCAGTCCACACTTGTTGCCTCACTTCTGCACTGATAGTTGGTATGAGGTCAATGCCATTGCACACTGCATCAACATACATCATTGAGCCACCTGTAAGCAGCACCACATCATGCTGCACAAAGAGCGTATCAAGTAGCTTTAGCACATCTTGCTCAAACTCGTAAGCGCTATAATAGTCGGCTACTGAGCGATGCCCAACCAAATAGTGTTTCACTCGTTGAAGTTGCTCAGCCGTAGGTGTTGCGGTACCTATTTTCAGCTCTCGATATACTTGCCGACTATCAGCTGATATTATCGGACAATGCAACTGCTCAGCCACGCTAAGTGCGGTTTCGGTTTTGCCCACTGCGGTCGGACCAACTATTACGAGAAGCGTTTTGAGCATATTTTTTTGATGTTTGCAGATGTTGTTTGTCAAAGATAGCACATATTGTGCATTGATGCAAGAGGCTGACGCCACTAAAAAAGCGTACCACCGCATGGCAGTGATACGCTACACTTTTATTGTTTGGTAATGTGTCTATTTACCTTCACCAAGCTTAGCCAAGGCATTGTCGATACGAGCCAATGTTTCATCTTTGCCAATAAATTCGCTTATTGCAAAGATGCTTGGTCCCTGACTGATACCAATAATTGCTATGCGCAAACTGTTCATAAGCTGTCCCATAGAGTATTGATTATCAACTACCCACTGATGAATTTTAGGTTCGGTAGCTTCAGCTGTTATTACACTTTCTGCAGCCAATTGTGCACGCAACTCTTTTAGCTTTGCTACATTGTCGGCTTTCCAAAATTTTGCTACCGATTTTTCATCATATTCGGTTGGTGCTTGGAACATATATATGGTGAGCGAGAGCAAATCTTTGGGGAATATGGCACGCTCTTTTATTAGGCTAATAGCCTTAGCTGCACGCTCTTTGGTTGTGCTAATGCCTTGTTCGGCAAGCATAGGCAACAGTTTATCAGCCAATTCGTTATCATCTGCCACACGCATATATTGCTGGTTGAACCATTTGGCTTTGTCTGGGCTGAAACGTGCACCACTCTTGCTCACTTTTTCAAGCGAGAATTGGTCAATAAGTTCTTGCATTGAGAATATCTCTTGCTCTGTACCCGGATTCCATCCCAAGAGTGCAAGCATATTGATAAATGCTTGTGGGAAGTAGCCATCTTCACGGTAGCCATTGGCAGTAGAGCCGTCAGGTGCTGTCCAGAAGAGTGGAAATACGGGAAATCCAAATTTGTCGCCATCACGCTTCGAAAGTTTGCCTTGTCCCTGTGGCTTGAGCAACAATGGCAGATGAGCAAAAGCAGGCTGAGTGTCAGCCCAACCAAAAGCGCGATAGAGCAAATAGTGCAGTGGCAACGATGGCAACCACTCTTCACCACGTATCACATGGCTTATCTCCATTAGGTGGTCGTCAACAATGTTGGCCAAATGATATGTTGGCAACTGGTCTGCCGACTTGTATAGCACTTTGTCATCAAGCGTTGAAGAATTGATTGTGATATGTCCACGAATTATATCATCCATCTCAACATCTTCATTTTCAGGCATTTTAAAACGAATAACCCACACATCGCCACGTTCTATTCTGCTTTTCACCTCGCTTGGTGAAAGCGAAAGCGATGTTTGCAATTTTTCTCTTACTGTATAGTTGTAGGCAAATGTTTTACCTTCAGCTTCATATTGCTTACGTAGTGCATCGAGTTCTTCGGCAGAGTCAAAAGCATAGTATGCATTGCCATTTTCAACGAGTTGCTGAGCATATTTAAGATATATCTCCTTGCGTTCACTTTGCCTATATGGGGCATGCGGACCGCCTTCGTTTATACCCTCGTCTATGCTAATGCCACACCACTTGAGAGCCTCCATAATGTAAGCCTCAGCTCCGGGCACAAAACGCTGTGAATCAGTATCTTCTATACGAAGGATAAAATCGCCACCATTACGGCGTGCGAACAGATAATTGTACAGAGCAGTACGAACGCCACCAATATGCAATGCGCCCGTAGGACTTGGTGCAAAGCGCACCCTTACTCGTCTTTCAGCCATTTTTGTTGAATGCTTTTATAATGTATTTACATAAAAAAAGCCGTCATCACTGACAGCTCTTTACCTTCTTTATTTGTAGCCTCTAGGAGAATCGAACTCCTCTTTAGAGATTGAGAATCTCTCGTCCTAACCGATAGACGAAGAGGCCATACACTTGCTTCAAAATAAGGCTAATAGCCTCAGATTTTAGTAGCCTCTAGGAGAATCGAACTCCTCTTTAGAGATTGAGAATCTCTCGTCCTAACCGATAGACGAAGAGGCCATATACCTTTGTCGTTCTAAGACGGTGCAAAGGTAGTAAGCTTTTTTGTATTAAGCAATATTGTTATCGTTTTTTTTCAAATTCATTCTGCAAAGCTATCATCTTTATGGCCGTAACGGCACACTCTATTCCTTTATTGCCCACTGCACCACCACAACGGTCAAGAGCTTGCTGAAGATTGTCAGTTGTAAGCAGTCCGAAGATAAATGGTATTTTATAATTTGCATTGAGGTATGAGATACCTTGCGTTGTTCCCTGACACACATAGTCGAAGTGCGGCGTATCGCCTCTTATGACACTACCGAAACATATAACTGCATCAACTTCAGCATGTTCGGCCATAATACGCGAACCTGCTACCAACTCAAAACTGCCGGGCACATATCTTACTATGATGTTTTCATCTTTTGCACCATGCTTGCGCAATGTCGACAATGCGCCTTCGAGCAAAGCACCTGTAATATTATGATTCCACTCTGACACTAATATGCCAAATTTCATATCGGCTGCCGATGGCACTGTATCCGGATCGTATTCCGACAAATTTTTCAGTTTGCTTGCCATTTTTTTATTATGATTTATAAAAAACTAAAAGTGGGGAGGAGCTAAAAAGTTCCTACCCCACTATACCAATCACTAAATTTTCACTATATACTATCTTTTGATGCCCAAATTTTATTTTGATGCACCAAGATATTTGTCAGCCAAAACTGCTTGTGCACTTGTTGGATAGTCGTCCTTCACTTGCTGATAAGCCTCTTTTGCTTTTGTTTCGTTGCCTTCTGCTTCGTAGAGTGCACCAAGCTTTATCAAGAAGATGGGCGAAGCTATTTTGTTGCCACTATTTGCAGCCTTCTGATAAGCAGCAATTGCAGCTGCATTGTTGCCAAGCTCTGCTTCTGCATCGCCTACCAAACCTTTAGCAAATACGTTGAGTATTTCGTCGTCTGACGAGAACGATTTCAAGTAATTTTTAGCTTGTTCAAAATCGCCCAAATGCAAATAGCATACACCTGCATAGTAACCAGCTAAGTTGCCTGCTGGAGTAGAACCATACTGATCTATTATATCAAGAAAACCGAGGCTTTGTCCGTCACCTTCAAGAGCCAAACGGAAACTATCAGTTTCAAAATAATATTGTGCATTGAATATCTCCTTTTGTGCCTCTCCTTTGCGTGGTTGCACATAAAGTGAATTGACAATCCAAACTATTGCCAACAATGCAATTATCGCTACTGCACCTATAGCTATCGACTTTTGATTATTCTCTAAGAACTGTTCAGTTCTTGTTAAGGCTTGTTCACCACTCTTAAGGTACTTTTCTGCCTCTTGTTCTGCTTTATTTTCTGCCATAATTTATGGTTATATAATACTTTTCTGTTTTTCGAGGTGCAAATTTATAATCTTTTAGCTTTATTTCAAAAGATTTCATTCCATTTTCTTGGCACAATAATACTATATACACCTTTATTTATATCAAAAAAGTTCATTTCTGTATCCATTGCCTCGTTTAGCGCCTGTTTTAGTTGCTCATTTTGTGGTGCTTCACACGCCAATAGCTTACCTTTTTTCATTATTGCGACAACATCGGCCATACCAAAAGCTATATTCAAGTCGTGCACTACGCATAACACTATTTTCCCCATAGCTCTGAGTTGCTTTATCTTGGATACTATTTCTAATTGGTTAACTATATCGAGGTTCGACATTGGCTCATCAAGAAGCACTATAGGCGTATCTTGCACCATCATTCGCGCTATGGCACAAAGTTGTTTTTCGCCGCCACTAAGCTCTTGCATTTGTCTATTTTTTAACTCTGAAATATTCATTATTTGCAATGACTTTTTCACCACTTCCATATCAGGCATACTCCATTGCACCCCAAGTATTTTCTGATATGGCATACGCCCCAATGCTACATACTCCTCCACTGTCATCTCGGCGGTGGGCAACTGCTGCTCAGTCATTGCTACATATTTGGCTCTTGTACGCCTCGACATTTGATCTACTCGCAACTAGCGTTATCTGACCTTGTTGCAGAGCTACATCGCCTATTATTGCTTTTAGCAATGTTGTTTTTGAGCAACCATTGCGCCCTACTATTGCCACCACTTGACCTTGCTTTGCTCTGAGCGAAAAGTTGTGTAGCACTTTCGTTGCACCATAAGAGACACTTATATTATCTATGCTCAATATCATTATTGATATTTATTTCTATTTTTTATTAAAATAAACATAAAAAACAACCCACCAAAGATACCTGTAAATATGCCAACAGGCAGTTCGACCGGATATATTATACGACATGCTATCATATCGCAACTCAGCAAAAACGCTCCGCCCCATATACCACTCAACGGCACTATCCATCGGTGTATGCCACCAACTATGCGCCTCACAATATGTGGCACTATCATACCCACAAATGCCACTACGCCAACATTTGCCACACTCAACGCCGTAAGCAATGCCGACAAGCAAAACAGCCACACTGCTATCCTACGTGCATCAAGCCCTACATGGTTGGCCGTAACCTCACCTGCCGAAAGCACATCGAGCAATCTGCCTAAAAATGGCGACAAAACGACAACAAAAAATGATATACAAAACATTATTTTAGCAGCATCTTCGTCAGCTGCATCTATCGAACCTATTGACCAATATAAAACTACTGGAGTAAAGTCGTGCGAAGCAAGACTAAAAACAAGCATATTAGCTGACGACATTACAAAACTTACCACTACACCTGCAAGCAACATACTTTCTACTGAGCCACCAACGACCCTACGCAATAGCAACACTATTATCATAGAAAAAATTGCCCCACAAAAAGCAAAACCACTTGCACCTATCCCCACACAACCAAGCAACCACGCCACTCCTACACCTACTACAGCCCCACCCGACAAGCCCATAGTGTAGGGCTCGACAAGCGGATTGCGAAACACCGATTGCATTAGGCAACCTGCAATGCTTAGCAATGCTCCACACGAAATGGCCATCAGAGCACGCGGAATGCGTAGGTGCAACAATATGTTCCATTCTGGAGTCTCTGCTATATCATTATTTGTCAGTATTTCCATCAAAGAAACTGAATTTTCACCACTACACAATATTACTGATAGTAGCAAAAAAACAGACAATAGAGATAATATTAATACAGTAATGCGCCGCATATTATTTTTTACTATTAATAAACTCTACGAAGAATTTATCAGATAATATTTTCTTCATTGTTTTGTAGAAATTGAGCGGTGTCGGACAACCTGCTTCATTTTCATCAACCACTATAAGAGTTGTTTTTTTACACAATTTGCGCCACATATCACTCTCCTCGCGCCACAAACCACCCATTGTTGTCATTACAATAACATCGGGCTGAGACGCTACAACTTTTTCGCGCGAAACAGAACCATTGCCCATATTTACTATATTGATGCCACCCATTTTGCCTATCATATCATCAAGATACATTTGCGGATAAGCCCCCCATAGTGGCTTTGTACCAACTTGAAAAAAGCACTTATAGTCTTTTTGTTTTATGCTTTTTGATATATATGCAACACTATCTTTTACTTCTTTTATATATCTTTTAGCAGCTTCTTCACATTTTGCCAACCTACCAAGTTCTATTGTCTGCTCACACATTTCATCAAATGTCGATGGCGTCTGAAGGGTAACAACTTTAAGCCCAAGTTTGCGCAGTTTAGTTATTACCTCTTCACTCGTAAATCCCATTGTAACAATAGCTGTTGGTTTCATTGCCACTATTTTTTCTACGTTCACTGTCAGCACATCACCAACTACTACGTTTTGCCCTTTTATTGCCACCGGACATAGTGTTGTGCGTGCTACTACCCTATCGTCGGCTCCTATCTGCTGCAATGTTTGCGTTACCGATGGCACAAGTGACACTATGCGCTGTGCACTGCTACACAAACTAACAATTGCAAGAAGTACTAATACTACAATTTTTGTCATAAAATATCAAAACAAAAAAGGTTGCCAATCAAAACAGAATGACAACCAATTTGAAAAAATTTATTTTCGGTAATTATGCATCTATATTAGCATAAGTTGCATTTTGTTCTATAAATACTCTGCGAGGTTCAACATCATCGCCCATAAGCATAGTAAAAATATGGTCGGCTTCTATAGCATCTTCAATATGCACCTGACGCATTGTACGTTTCTCCGGATTCATTGTAGTGTCGAATAGCTGATCGGCATTCATTTCACCCAAACCTTTGAATCGCTGCACATTGACTGAGTCGTTGGTACCATCGCCATAGTTGCGTATGAAGTTGAGACGCTGATCTTCGGTCCAGCAATACTCTTCGTGCTTAGCACCTCGTTTGCTCTTGCAAAGATATAGTGGTGGTGTTGCTATATAAACATGTCCACCTTCAATGAGTTCACGCATATAGCGGAAGAAGAATGTGAGTATGAGCGTAGCAATGTGCGAACCATCGACATCGGCATCGGTCATTATCACTACCTTATGATAACGCAATTTACTTATATTGAGCGCCTTAGAATCTTCTTCTGTACCTATTGTCACACCAAGTGCGGTGTAGATATTCTTTATTTCATCGCTCTCAAAGGCTTTGTGCCATTGTGCTTTTTCTACATTGAGTATCTTACCGCGCAGAGGCAAAATAGCCTGATAATGACGGTCGCGTCCTTGCTTAGCCGATCCGCCTGCCGAGTCACCCTCGACAAGGAAGAGCTCGCAAACTGCAGGGTCTTTCTCTGAGCAGTCGGCCAACTTACCCGGCAAGCCAGCACCACGCAAAACACCCTTGCGCTGCACTGTCTGACGAGCTTTTGCTGCTGCATGACGTGCCGTTGCTGCCAAAATAACTTTGTCTACAATGGTATTGGCAAGGTCTTTATTCTCCTCCAAGAAGTTCGACATTGCTGTACCTACTGCATCGGCAACTGCTTTGTCGGCTTCAATGTTGCCAAGTTTTGTCTTTGTCTGACCTTCAAACTGAGGCTCCAAAACTTTTACTGAGATAACTGCTGTAAGTCCCTCTTTGAAGTCGTCAGCAGTAATTGTAACGTCTTTGAGCTTATCAAATTTCTTATTCAAGTCAGCCCACGCTCTAATCGAACGTGTCAGACCTCGACGGAATCCATCCAGATGTTTACCACCCTCTATGGTGTGTATGTTGTTGACGTAGCTAAGCACCTCTTCTTTGTAACTGTCGTTGTATACAAGGGCTACTTCAACGGGTATTTCTGCGTCGGTTTTACTTATATATATAGGCTTTCCTATTAGGCTCTGATTGCCTTCGTTCATACGC
This sequence comes from uncultured Marinilabiliaceae bacterium, assembly GCA_905235955.1. Classification (GTDB taxonomy): domain Bacteria; phylum Bacteroidota; class Bacteroidia; order Bacteroidales; family Marinilabiliaceae; genus W3P20-009. The sequence continues at coordinate 22,254 of CAJONN010000040.1, read as the reverse complement.
GAAACAAAGTCGACCAAACCATTTTCTGAGTAGAAACGCTCTGATTTGGGTTCTTGCGGATTGCCATTTTCATCAATTGTGCGTTTATCGCTTAGGTTTATCTCAATACCTTTGTTCAAGAAAGCGAGTTCGCGCAATCTGTTAGCCAATATGCTCCATTTATAGCGCGATGTATAGGTAAAAATGGTTTCATCGGGTTTGAAGGTTATGGTAGTACCTGTTCCCTCTGCTGGTCCAACTTCTTTTACCGGATATTGTGGCTTGCCTATGCTATACTCTTGCTCATACTGCTTGCCATTGCGACGAACGACAGCTTTGAGATAGGTTGAGAGTGCATTGACGCACGAAACGCCCACGCCATGCAAACCACCTGAAACTTTGTATGATGATTTATCAAACTTACCACCTGCATGAAGTATGGTCAAAACTACTTCAAGTGCTGAGCGATGCTCTTTGGGGTGCATATCAACGGGGATGCCTCGTCCGTTGTCTTCTACGGTTATCGAATTATCTTCATTGATTGTTACATTTATCTTTGTACAGTAGCCTGCCAAAGCTTCGTCTATTGAGTTATCAACAACTTCAGACACCAAATGATGCAAGCCCTTTTCACCTGTATCTCCGATGTACATTGACGGACGCTTTCGAACTGCTTCCAAGCCTTCGAGAACTACGATGCTCGAACCGCCATACTGCTCGTTTTGTTCGCCGTTAACGTTCTGTTCTTCGTTCATTTTTATACTATGATTTATAAATGCAAAGATACTGAAATTTATTCATAATTCATATTTTCAAAAAGCACAAATATATCACTCAAAAGTAAATTAACACTTCCTATCACAACTCTTTCATTTAAGATGGGGGTTATATTTATTCTGATGTTTTTTATTCTCTAATAAACATACAAGATAACAAGAAAATGCAGTTACTCAAGAAGTTTGTCAATCATAGAAATTCCACGATACACCAAATTTGATAAAGCCCGGATTGGCCGGATAGTGTATGGTGTGGAAGTAGTTGTTTTTGCTTCCGAAGAGGCTATTGATATGTTCGTATTTGATATAGATGCGTGCACGTTTTAACTGCATATTGACGAATGGATCAAGATAATGATAGTCGCCAACTTTACGCTCGCTTTGTGCAGCAAATTGCATGATTGCAGGTATGTATTGTGGCGCATAGTAGTTGCTGTTGTAGCGCCAGTCGAAACCTATCTGGAAGGTGAGCACGCCAAAGAGTAGTCGCTCGTAGAAGTTGCTGCTATATATGGCAAATAGTGGCAGCGGCTCTACTGCTTCGTCTGATGTTTTTTGCAGTGCTATGCGGTTGATACTGTTGAAGCCTATTACTGAGAAATGCTTGTAGAGGTAGGCTCCAAGCACTTGCACTACTCCACTCTTTTGGTCAGGATAGCCATCGGAATTGAAGTATATTTTTTTATTTTGTGTACCACCAAATACGGTAAGTTCCAAGTTGAGGTCATCAATACGTAGTCCGCCACTATAGTTCACAAACTTAGAGCGGTCGAAGTTGTTGCTCCACTGATAATGGTTTGAAGTATATTTTTCTTCAAAAAGTTCTGGTGTACGCAATTCTACTGATGCTTTTGCCCAAAGTTGTGCACTAAGCGAACCTATTGGGAACATACCTTGCAGATGACCATTGAGGATGAAATCGCCTACGTTGTAGCCCTGAAAATATATTTTAGCACCAGCATTGAGCCTAAAATGTTCGCCCTGATTTTTGAATATTTCTCCGCCTACATAGCTGCTCACACGGTTTTCGCTATTGGTGTGATAATGTATGTGTATCTGCTCATTGTCGTCAACATCGAATGTTGAGAGTGCAGGCCAATGATAACGCCTAATGGTGTTGCCAATATATGCTCTCACGCCGAAGCGCAATAGTGTATTGAACTCTTCGTTGAGTTTGAGTTGAAATATGTTGTCGATGTGACTATAACGCACCGAGTCGGCTGTCAGGAAAATGTCGTTGTTGGGCGCCTCGGTGGGGAATAACTGCTCATAGATGTCAGCATAGTTGGCGAGGTTTGATATTTTAAACTCATGATGATTTCTGAAGAGGTGTATTTTGTGATAGGCGGTAGCTATTGGCACCTCATCAGTAGTGCTATCAGTAGCATTAAAGCGGTCGACTGTGCCCAAAATGAGCTGATGAGCGTAGAGTATTTGGTATGCGCTGTGCCTATTGGTTTGGTCCATAAACTGCACCGGAATATCTTCAGCTTTTTCATACTCAAACGAATCAGGATAGAGTATATAATTATCGTTGAGTACACCACCATTCTCTTTTATTTCTGACCTGCTATATGATGCTGAAAAGCTATATTTGTAATAGTCGCCATCGAAGCTACTAAAAAAGCGAGCACTGGCATGGTCGGCACGCTGGCTCTGATATTTACCTATTGATGTTGAGAATTTGTAGTGTGCGCCAACGTTGAGTTTGCGGTTGACATTTTGCGTAAAAAGCACGTGCACATATTCCTCTGACCTACGCTTTGGATAGCCCATTTGGTAGGTCAGGTTGGTGTAGGGCGACTTGGTGTTGTAGAACACAAGGTCTGTTGGCTCTTCAATATATTGTTGCAATGTATTGTAGAAGATGTAGCCCTCAGTGCGACTGCGATTGATGTATAACATTGAGAGGTAAGGCGAGCCATTGTTGCCCAGCGTTACGTTCATTGGGTTGCTCTTCCAGATGAAGTTGTTTATCTGATGCCCGTTGGTAAGTGTGTCAACAGGTATTGTGTCGGCCAAGGTGTATTGGTCGGTCATTCTCCATGCACGCACATCGGGTTTGATAAAGGCTGATTTTTTATCCGAGCCAATGTTTTTAACATTGTCGGGCTTCTGCAATGTTTTCTGTGCGACGGCTTGCACTGCCATCACAAAAACAATAAATAGATATGTTGCCAATCGTTTCACGGTGCAAAAGTACAAAAAAACGTGGCTTTGTGCGAGGATATTTATCAAAAAAACAGAGTCTGAACTTTGCAGCCCAAACTCTGTTCAAAAATCGAAAATCGTAAAATTCGCAAATCAATTCACGCACATATCTAAAAAGTATTTGTGCACAGATGTATCTGTTGTTAGTTCTGGATGAAATGCAGTAACGAGCTGATTGCCTTGACGAGCTGCAACTATGTGTCCGTCAACTTCAGAGAGCACTTGCACGCCTTCGCCTACTTGCTCTATGTACGGAGCGCGGATAAACGTCATACTCACTGGGCGTTCGATTCCATTGAAATCGCCAGTGGTGTGGAAGCTGCCACTCTGTCTGCCATAGGCGTTGCGCTTAGCTCTGATGTGCATTGTGCCTAAGTGTTTCTCATCGAGCAAGATAAGACCTGCACACGTACCAAACACTGGCAGTTGCTGCTTTTCAATGCTCTCTCTTACAGGTTCGAGAAGCTCAAAATCTTTCAATAGCTTGAGCATTACGGTGCTTTCGCCACCGGGTATTATTAGCCCATCTTTCTGCTGTTGCCAGTCGGCACGGTTGCGCACAAAATAGGCTTCAGCACCCAAATCGGCAAGCATTTGCCTATGTTCTTCAAAAGCGCCTTGAAGTGCCAAAATAGCTATTTTCATTTTCCTCGTTCAGCCATTAAAAGTTCTATTTCATGCTCGTTGATGCCAACCATTGCTTCGCCCAAGTCTTCTGAGAGTTCTGCTATGAGGTGTGAGCATCGGTGTAGTTGGTTACGGCTTTTACTATTGACTGAGCGCGTTTTTCTGGGTTGCCCGATTTGAATATACCTGAGCCTACAAATACGCCTTCAGCGCCAAGTTGCATCATAAGAGCTGCATCGGCAGGTGTTGCTACGCCACCAGCTGCAAAGTTTACTACTGGCAACTTGCCATTATCATGCACATAGCTCAAGAGCTCGTATGGCACTTGCAACTGCTTAGCTGCTTCGTAGAGTTCGTCGGGGCGGATAGAGCTTATGCGGCGTATTTCGCTCTGCATCATGCGCAAGTGGCGCACTGCCTGTACTACATCGCCTGTACCCGGTTCACCTTTGGTACGTATCATTGATGCGCCCTCACTTATACGACGCAATGCTTCGCCCAAATCGCGTGCACCACACACAAATGGCACACCAAATTGATTCTTATCTATATGGTAAACATCATCGGCTGGGGTGAGCACTTCTGACTCATCGATATAGTCGATGTCAATAGCTTCAAGTATCTGAGCTTCAACAATATGACCTATACGACATTTGGCCATTACAGGTATTGACACTGCTGCTTGGATAGATTTTATCATTTTCGGATCGCTCATACGAGCTACGCCACCTACGGCACGTATGTCGGCAGGTATGCGTTCAAGAGCCATCACGGCACATGCACCAGCTTGTTCGGCTATTTTTGCTTGCTCAGGTGTTGTTACGTCCATTATTACTCCGCCTTTAAGCATCTGAGCCAAGTTGCGGTTGAGAGTTTGTCTGTTTTCCATTTTCTGTTAGTTAATATTTCTAAATTGAGTAGGGGATATACCTTTTTGTGATTTAAAAAATTTACAAAATGCTGATTGCGAAGCAAAACCAAATTTGTATGCCAACTCTTGTATGCTGAGCGACGATGACAATATGCACTGCTCTACTTCGGTCATTATGTATCCATCTATTATTTTTTTGGGCATATTGCCTACAATGCGATGCGTTATTTGCGACAAATATCGAGGCGTGATATTGAGCTTATCAGCATAATATTTTACATCTTTGGCTTTTATACAATTATTTGCAACAAGTGTGATGAAATTGTTATAAATATCAACACTACGTGCACTTATTGTCTGATTATGAAGCTGATGAATGATATTTTTACTATCAGAAGCTACTGAATAGACCACCAAATTGCGAATATAATCGTGCGCCTTATCTATTGCCACCTCTATTGTTTCGCCACGCCCAAGCAATGTAGCTATTGCCGATGACAAAATGCCCACAACACCATGGAAGCTCCAGCCCGAAATATTTGGTGAACTAATGAAGTGCGGATTATCAGCATGGGCGCTATCAACAAAAACGTCGGTAACAAATTCGCCCTCGTAGTGCCCACCTTGCAACAATACTGACTCAACGCCAAACTTGAGCAAATCAGTAGCAGCTTGTTGCAAATTCTGAAGCGATGCTATTTTTACTCCGAGTAGCATTTCAGCTTCTTTGCACTTCAGTATCAACACTTTAGCCTTCGGGAAGAGATATCGACGAAATGCCTCAACAACATCGTCGGCTATAAGTTTTTCGCCCCTCGATGAGAGAAAACCCGGATCGAGAACAATGTTAGTGCAACGCGACACTTCACTGGCAAGTTGCCGCACTGTTTCAGCATTGGGCACCAAGCCTATCTTCACCGCACGTGGCCATACCTCATCAAAAATGGTAGATATTTGCGACAACACAAGCGGTGTAGGCAACTGCTCTACGCTGACTATGCGTTGCGAATTTTGCACCGTAACTGCCGTAACTGCCGTAACTGCATATCCACCAAGCACCGATATGGTCTTGATGTCGGCCTGAATGCCCGAACCACCTGTAGGGTCAGAACCTGTAATACTCAGTATAGGGAGCAAATTTTTCATGTGGCAAAAATAGTTGCTATATGTGCTAATATCAAAATATCATTTCGCATTTGGACAAACACTGAATACAATTGTACCTTACAACAAAAAAGAAACTCGTATCTTTGCCATATATTTCAAAAGAAAACTATGCACAACTTAAACAATATATTCAATTTTTTTAGGCAACTAAAATACAACAACAACGTTGATTGGATGCATGCCAACAAGCAACTATACGAACAAGCACGCACCGATTTTTTTGCACTTGGCGATGAAATTATCCAACGCCTATCTGTTGCCGACGAATCAATAAGCCATCAAACTACCAAACAATCAGCATTCCGCTTAGCTCGCGATACTCGTTTCTCGGCCAACAAACTACCCTATCACACTCACTTCGGACTGCTACTAACGCCACAAGGCAAAATGTCAGCTATGGCAGGCTACTTCATCTATTTGCAACCTGATGATGAAGACGGCGACTACTTCACCACATCGATGATAGGTGCTGGCATATATGCCCCACCAGCAAAACTTGCAAAGGTGATAAGGCAAGCTATATTCGACGACGGAGATGTAATGCAAAACTATTTGCAATCAGATACCTATATAAATAGCGGCTTACAACTCTATACTGACGAAACATTGCGCTCATTACCTAAGCAATGGGCTGGCTCGCCACATCAGGATTTGATACGCAACAAACACTGGATGCTTTGCAAACAACTGACCGAAGAAGAGAGCCAACATGGCAACTTTGCCGACATTGCAATAAACACACTTAGTGCTGCAAAAGAATGGAATAACTTTATAAATCAGGCACTTATAGATAGTGGAGAATCGCTAAGTTGGAAACGATAACATATAGTTAGCACCTATGAACAAACCTACACACATAATCCGACTCATAATTTGCGCCATACTCACAACCATAAGCATTGCAGCAATGGCTCAGAAGGGCATCACAACGCGCGAAATCACCAATATCGACCACTTCGACCGTATTGTGCTTGCTGCCGACATAAACCTAAACATAGTAAAATCTGACAAACCCAAAATAACTATCAGAGGCGAACGTTCGGTAATATCACAAGTAGTATGTCAGATAACAGATGGCGAGCTATCAATCTACGCCACAAAATTCAAATACAAACGCACCAAACGCATCGACATAACACTCGAAACTGACAGTGCTATAACATCAGTATATGGCACATCGGGCAACAAGGTGCGCTGCGAACAAGCATTGCCATGCAAAAACCTAACTCTCACTGCCCGATATGGCTGCAACTTTTTGTTCTATGTAGACGCTGACTATGTAAAAGCCAAAGCCGAAAATGGCAGCGACATACGCCTTATTGGCACATCACGCCAAACCGACATATTTGCTGAGAATGCTTGCACCATTAGAGCCTTCAAGCTAAACAGCGACATAGTTTCTGTAGCAATAAAACTTTCGTCGAACGTTGATGTAAGCGTTGGCAGCACACTCAACACCACATCAAGCGACAACTGCGAAATACGCTACAAAGGCAACCCTAAACAAAAGCAAATATCAGCACTTGATAATAGCATAGTGCAACTCGTAGCCGACGATGTGCTATAACAATCCTTACCAGTCAATTTCTGACTTGCCAACCGAACGCAAATAACTATTAGCTTGGCTAAAATGTTTACACCCCAAAAAACCTCTATATGCTGATAATGGCGAAGGGTGAGGTGCTGTAAGAATAAGATGCTTCGACTTATCGATGAGTGCCGACTTGCGAATGGCATACGAGCCCCAAAGCATAAAAACTACATTACTCTTAGCTGCCGACAAACGAGCTATAACATTGTCAGTAAACGTTTCCCAACCACGCCCCTGATGCGACGCTGCCTGATGTGCTCTTACGGTAAGAGTAGCGTTGAGCAGCAACACGCCTTGCTTTGCCCAACGTTCGAGGTTGCCAGTTGAAGGCATTGGCTTGCCTAAATCATCAGATATTTCTTTGAAAATATTGACAAGCGAAGGTGGAATTTTTATATTGTCGTTGACCGAAAAACATAGTCCGTTGGCTTGTCCGATGTCGTGATACGGATCTTGTCCCAAAATAACTACTTTCACATCATCGAGCTTGCAATGATTGAAGGCACTAAATATTTGTGCAGCTGGCGGAAATACTTGCACTTGCGAATATTCTGAGCGCACAAACTGTGTTAATTTCTCAAAATATTCGCTATCAAATTCAGGCTGCAACAATTGTTGCCACGAGGTGTCTATTTTTACTTGCATTGGTTATTTCCCTTTATTCACAAAACAGAATATTGGCGCGAATAGCGCAACATCTGCTCATCAAACATCTCATTGTAACTTATCTGTATGTCAGCAATATCGCCGTCAACCATTATAGGTTCAAGTTTCGGATTGACAAAACCGCTAAATGGTGGCACGCCAAGGGCTGCATAGCGTTTGCGCACTTCATGATGCAAAGCCTTATCAGTGCTAACGCCATACGTCTCAACCATATTGCGTGCAGCCTCATAGTCGCCCGTTGACTTTATGCGCTGCACTTCAGAGAGCAACTGCCCAAAGAGTGTGCGCAATGCCTCGTAGTTGCTAATGACAACATAATGCTTGCCATCTCTCTCTACAATAGATGCTGCACCAATAGGTTCGGCTCTTTCTATCACCCATTTGCATATCATTTGTCTGTTGCGCATGTGTGCCTCTTCTATATCGCAACCCTCTTCTATGCGCGACATTTGCACCAACAATCCGCTACGCATATAGGCATCGTAATGAGCCCAAGCGCCCTCTTTGTTTGGCAACACGCCTATCTCTTGCATCTTATCATCAGCCATAAAATAGAGTGCAAATAGGTCGGCACGAGCCTCTTCTATGGTGCTACCATAAGCTTTGAGGTTGTCAAGTGTAACGCCTTCAGCCATTTGCCCAGAGCCATGCCCCAAGCATTCATGTAGCTGTGTGTGCAGTTCGTCGGCTTGTGCACCATATTTTTCTTGTCGAGCAATCTCTTCGGGCGAAAATGCGAACTCAGTTAGCACTCCACTACCCTTGCCCGCCTCATGATATGCATGTGTGATATTTGCAAGCGAAACTGACTTTGAGCCATATTGTTCACGTATCCAATCGGCATTGGGCAGGTTGACACCAATGGGCGTTGCCGGATAGCAATCGCCACCCAACATTACTGCGCTTATCACGTTCATACTCACACCTTTAACCTCTTTTTTGCGCCATTCAGGTGCTATTGGCGAATGGTCTTCAAACCACTGTGCGTTGGCCGATATGAGTTCTATTTGTGCCGATGCCTCAACATTGGTAAGTTCTACTATCGACTCCCATGTAGCTTTAAGTCCGAGAGGGTCGTTGTATACTTCGATAAAACCATTGATAAAATCGACAAGACTACCCTTTTGCTTCACCCATTCTATGCTAAACGCATCAAAATCAGCAAGTTCACCACTTTGATAATATTTCACGAGCAAGCGAATAACATTAGCTTGTGCCTCATCAGTAGCAACATCAGCAGCTTTGTTGAGCCAATATATAATCTTCTGAATAGCAGCGCTATACATACCTCCTAATCGCCAAACATGCTCTACCACAGTGCCATCAGACAGCTTGCTCACCTGACTATTAAGTGCATTATGCCCAGTAGTTGCATATAGCTGCTCAACCTCGCATTGCGTAACGCCACTATAAAAATTCACAGCCGACGTAGCCACAAGATCTTCGCCCGTGCGCAAACTCACTTTTTTAGCTTTATAATCAACATCGAAGAGCAATACCTTAAGTTTATTCAGTGCCTCGCAAGGCGTAGTGCCTACTGCCGACAGAAAAACATCAGTTGGCACATCTGTCATCCACTGCAAAAGCTCTTGCTCGCTGAAGTTGGGCGTAAATTTGTCGTTGCTATAATGATGGTAAATGCCATTGGCAAACCACACACGTTTGGTAAATGTAGTTAAATGCTCAGAAAGTGTACCATTTTTCTGCTGCCACTGATAGATGCACTCAAGCACCTTGCGTAGCAGCAATCCGTCAGCACTATTCTGATGCCAAAATATATCGCGCCCCCACAAGGCAGCCTCAGAGAGATAATAGAGCAGTTTTTTTTGATTTAGTGGTAGTTTTTCAAATCCGGGCACTTCGTATCGTAGCACCCTTATATCAGCAAATTTATCGACTATAACAGAAGACATTTTGAGGAGTTTTAAGTTA
>CAJONN010000040.1:0-12428 GCA_905235955.1 uncultured Marinilabiliaceae bacterium | reverse complement strand
TAAGTTATAAGTTATAAGTTATAAGTTATAAGTTTTGAGTGCGTATGTAAAAAAATAAGTCTGTAACAAATTGCTACAGACTTATTTATCATTGAGTGATACCGGAGGGATTCGAACCCCCAATCTTCTGGGCCGTAACCAGAGGCATTATCCAATTGTGCTACGGTACCATCAATACATCATTTTTTGATGTTGTGCGCAGGATGAGACTCGAACTCACACGACATTGCTGCCACTACCCCCTCAAAGTAGCGTGTATACCAATTTCACCACCTGCGCATACTTACAGAGCGGAAAACGAGACTCGAACTCGCGACCCCAACCTTGGCAAGGTTGTGCTCTACCAACTGAGCTATTTCCGCATTTTTACAAAGAACTTTTGCAACTCTGAGAAGTGTTTTTCTCAATTGCGTTGCAAAGGTAGAGAGTTTATTTTTTCTATGCAATAGATAGCACAAATTATTTCAAAAATATTTTTTGCACACAAAACATACAAAACCTAAACAAAACAAGTATGTATCTCACAATCAGAAAATTGTATTAGCAAAAGGCAGAAAACTAAATTCAACACCATTGCCTATACCCCACTCCATTTGTACACCATTGCCCAATGCACGAGAAATAGCCATATTGACATTACCCATGGTATAACGCAAATTAGCCTCAACACACAAACGCATCTTAACACATTCAGAATCATCGAGATACAACATAGCATCAACTCCTATCATACCACTATACAAAAGATGCCAACTAAGCGACTTGATAGCACATGAGAGTAAATTGGCAGCCACAGTTTCCCAGTCAGATGGCAATGCTCCACTATCTTCGTAGGGTTGCAAGGGATTGTGTCCTATCAGCTCTACGCCAAAACGCCCCGACTTATCTGAACGATAAAAATTCTTGCCCAAATATGTTACTTCACCATCAGAACCAACCGAAAAAAGCATAGCAAAATCTACAATGCGATTGAGAAGTGGCTCAGCAATCACTGCCTCATCGGTGCGCAGATAGCCTTCGTATCGGCGAAAAGTAGCTGGCACATATTCAGCCTTGTCGACCATAGTAACACCACGCCCCGACGCACTCCAAAGCGACTTGAGCACACACGGACCCTGAAGCATCAGCTGATGCAACTCATCGGCCGAAGAGACCACTTTGGATTGCTCTTGCTGGCACCACGAAGGCAACACACTCTGAATCAGAGCATTGCTAAGCTCTACCGATGACAGACGCGAAAATAATTGCCTATGAGCTGCAGTAAACTGAGATGACAAACTATGCCCACCAAAACGATAAAGCACTTCCTTACTTATGCCCCATGGCTTGAGTTGCTCACCATTGCGCACTCGTTTTTTGGCCTCTGACACCGATATAAATTGCGGAATAACAACACCTTTGCTACTCCAATATGACAAAATATCAGCCGAAGGAGCAACACTTACAACTGCATCAGAAGCCGATGTGGCAAGAAACATCATTAGTGGTGCCCATTTTTGCTCAAAAGCAACCAATTGCGCAGGTGGCTGATAGTTGATGGTATCAGCACGCACTGCCATTTCGCACGTAGGATTATATACAAAAATCATATTTTTATCAAACAAATCAATTATTCACCATTCGCACTCCAACTATTACGGCTATTATTCCCAAAACTATACTGCCTATGGCATATATGGCAAAAAGAGCATATTGTCCGCTACAAAGTAGCTGCATATTCTCTTTTGAAAAGGTAGAGAATGTAGTAAATCCGCCACAAAAGCCAACAATTAGCAACAAGTTCATATACTCAGGCAGCTGATATTTTGTAGCCAATGTACCCAACATACCTATAAGAAAACAACCAACAATATTGACCAAAAATGTGTTTAACGGAAAGGTGTCAGAAACACTTTTGAGCAAGCCTGACAAGAGATAGCGCAATATGCCACCCAAGCAACTGCCCAAACCTACCATTATAAAATTGCGAATCATACAAAAAATATATTTTTGAAAAAACGCCCAAAGTTAACCATATCATTTGTGCCTATTGGCTATGCTTGGGCTATTTGTGCTATATTTGCCTACAAAAAAAATAAAATATGACACTAAATGAAATAATAACCCAACGCACATCGGTGAGGAAGTTCAGAGCTGAAAAACCAAGCACCAACATATTGCTACAAATATTGGAAGCTGCACGCCAAGCGCCATCGGCTGTAAACAAACAACCATGGCGTTTTGTAGTGATAAGCACTGATGCTCAGCTACAAAGAATACAAAAAGCCTACGACCGCGAATGGTTTCAGAGCGCACCCATTGTAATAGCCGTAGTGGGCAACCACAACGAGAGTTGGCATCGAGCCGATGGCAAAGACCATTGCGACATCGACATAGCTATAGCCACCGAGCATATAATGCTGAAAGCTACTGAATTAGGACTTGGCACATGCTGGGTTTGCAACTTCGATGCAACAATAGCCAACGATGTTGTCAGCGCAGCTCAGGGTGAAGAGGTTTGCGTACTGATACCCATTGGCTATGCAGCACCTGATGCGCCAACCAAACCTCATCAGCGCAAAGAGATTGCAAACATTGTTACATTTTGCTAAAGTGGCGTTCTGTTAAAAACAGAGAAAGAAGGTTGGCGCACCCCAAAATAGTGCGCAACCCTCTTTCTTCCCTTTCCAGAAATCAGAATTAGTCGTTGTAGCCGCCCATTGAGCCACCTTCATCGTAGCCGCCTTGTTCGCCATTGTTGTCCGGACGTCGTTTGCCTTTCATATTGCCAAAGCTCCATGCTATTTGTATCATACCACGTCGTCCACCACGCCACGACTCGCTATCTTGACGGAAGCCCTCGCCACTTGTCTTTGAGTGCCATTTACGCGAGTCGAACAAATCTCTACCATTGATAGCCAATGTCAGTTTTCTATCGAAGAAGGTTTTGCGCAAGCCCATATCGAGGTTGTATGATGCTTTGCGTTTGCCTTGCGTTATTACTTTAGGTGCATCGTATGAGAATGTGGTCTGGAATGAAAAATCTTTGGGCAACATCACAGAAATCATCTCTTTTGCATTCCACGAAAAATCCTCATCATCTTTCACCGAAACTGGATAAAACGAGCCATCAGAGAGCTGATAATCGAACGAGCCACCATCGAGTTTGTAATAGAAGAAGTTGAATGTTGTGGTGAAGTCAAAACGTTTCCACAGACGATTTTTGCCTATTATTTCCAAACCTGAGTTCAAGTCTTTGCTTATATTTTCGTTGGTTTGATATGTTATGCCATCATCGATGTAGCTAATGCGCTGTATAATGTCAGAAGCCGGACGATAGTATGCCGAGAGCGAAAGTGTATGATCGTTCCACGTTTTGATATAGTTAAATTCAAACGAGTTGCTATACTCTGGCGTAAGTTCCGGATTGCCATACGATATGTTGGTAGCATCTGAAATATTTTTGAACGAGTTGAGTTCTCCACCCCACGGACGACGCAAACGACGTGTGTAGTTGAGTTGCAGCTCTTGAGTTTCAGTAAGCTTAAAGCTCAGATATACAGTAGGAAAGAGTTTGAAATAGTCTTTTGAAAACTTATCGCTCACACCGCTACGATATTCGGCAGCATAATCTTTGCTCTCTGTGTCAACTGTCCATTGCTCAGCACGCAAACCAAGCTGATAACCAAATCGTTCGCTCAGTCTACTCTTCCAATTCAGATAGAAGGCATGCACATCAGAATCGTAGATGAAACGATTGAACAAATTTTCGATGCTTTGCGTCTGTGCTTCATCGGTGAATGTTTCAGTTGGCGTATTTTCATGAAAGAATGTACCTTTATAGCCAGCTTCGATTTTCGACATATCACCTACGGGCTGCTGATAGTCGAGCTGAATGTCTAAATTTGAGTTGCTTATATCAGTAGCTTGACTCTGAAATAGTGTTGTCTGTTCTTCTGTTTGCTGAGCATCGGTACGCTGAAAAATTGAATTTTGGTCGTAAATAGTTGTCGACTCCATATCCCATGTATTGTGTGACACGGTGAGATCGATATCATGACCTGTTTCCCATTCATGCTTATATCCTACGCTGAAGTTGCTCATTTTCATATCAACATCGCCACTTGTGTTGCGCAAGCTATACATTTTGTAGCCTAATGTATTAAAGCCTTCATAATCAGCACTTTTATACTCAAAATCCTGATCTCTATCGCCACCACCATACATGCCCATATAATCTACTGAGATGTCGTTGTGTTGTGTTATGTGCCACGTAACGCCAGCACGTCCAAAGAAGTTGTGCCCCTTCATTTTGTTTTTGCTTGTTGAGTTGAGATACGAAACGGCAACGCCATCAGGGTTGAGGTTGTCGCGGTCAGTATATCCGCCACCCTTAAACACACGGTGTCCTATACCAATGTTGGCGTAGGCATCAACAATGCCACTGCTGAAATTGATATTTGCACCACCACGATATCCGCCTGTTGTTCCGATGTTGAACTGCACGCCACCATAATAGCCTGCTTTGCGGTCGCGCTTAAGCACAATATTGATAATACCAGCTGAGCCTTCGGCCGAATATTTTGACGAAGGGTTGCTAATAACCTCAATATGATCGATGCTTTCGGCTGGCATTTGCTGAAGAATGTCGCCACGGTTTTCGCTCGTCATGCCTTGCGCCTTACCGTTTATCCAAATTGTAACCGACGATGAGCCACGCAACGAAACATTGCCCTCAGCGTCAACTTCTACTGATGGAATATTTTCAAGCACCTCGCTTGCTGAGCCACCAACCGATGCTATATCTTGGTCGACGTTGAAAATCTTCTTGTCGATATCAAGTTTCATTGTTTGTTTTTGAGCTACAACTGCCACCTCTTCTATTTGCTCTGAATCGTCTTCAAGCACAATAGCTCTGAGCTGAACTCTATGGTTGTTTTGTTCACTAAGCGTAACATTGCGCTGTATTGTTTTATAGCCCATAAACTGCACACTAAGTTTGTATGTGCCATCTTTCACACCCGAAATTACAAACGAACCCTCAGCATCGGTTACTGTGCCTTTTACCATTGTTGTTCCGTCGGTCTGATAGAGTATGACGTTGACAAATTCGAGTGGTTGCTTAGCGGTGTCAAAAACTTTTCCTTCGACATTGCCAGCCATAGCCAATATTGTATTACAAATAAATAAGAGTAAAAAAGTAAATTTTTTCATCTTTTATACAGATTGATTCACTTATAGTTATTTTATTAAATTTTTACGTTGGCAAAATTAGACAATTGAAATAAGAGAGAACTATTCGTTTGTCGGTACAAATAGGCTATTGGTCTATTTTATAAACATCACAAAAACATTGCAACTATTGGAATTGTAAGTACTGAAAGCAGTGTTGTTATAAAAGTACCTTGCGCCATCACATCTTCGCCCTTGCCATATTTGATGCAAAACAATGTACCAAACGATGCTACTGGCATAGCTATGATGATGACGTTGATGTTGCTAATAAGTTCGTTTACTCCCAAAGCTCTACATGTTTGCAATATGACATATGGCAATATGATGAGCCTAAGTGCCGCCATGATATACACACCTCTCGAACCCAACATTTTTTTCAGTGGTATTTGCGCCATCGACGAACCTATAATGAGCAATGCTGATGGCACTGTCATACTACCCAACAAATTGAATATCTGCGCAATAGGTTGCGGAGCACTAAGATCTAATGCAACTATGGCTATTGACACATACGAGGCTATAAGTCCCGGACTATAAAGTATTTTTGGGTCGAAACGCACATGCTTATAGTTGCCCGAAACGAATAGTGTGCCAATGGCGAAGACGAGCAATGTGTTCGGAAAGTTGAGTATCGATGCATAGAATACGGCATTGGCTCCAAATATGCTTGCTACCACCGGATAGCCAATGAAGCCTACGTTGCCAAATGTTATCATAAAGCCAAAAAGCCCATCGTTGGCATGGTCGATGGGCATATAGCGAGGCAATATGAATGCTATGACTATGAGAAATGCGTAGGTAGCAAAACTTAGCGCTATGAGTGGCAAAATGAGCGATGCGTCTGGATGATTGTCGGTTAGCACCGATGAAATTATAAGGCACGGACACGATATGTTGATAACAAACGATGACAGCTGCCTACTAAATTCATGATTTATTGTACCCTTCTTTCTTAATAAAAATCCTACAATTACTATTGTAAACAATACGACCATTTGTGTGGCCACTACTACACCCATTTTTTCTTGTCTCTTTTTTTCTGGATAAACTTTTAGGCTAACTCCTCTTTCAGAAATCGACCTTTGATAATATTGGTAAATTACTGATTATGAGCGAGTCAATATTTTCTCTGTTGGTTTCTCTGTTGCAATATGCTGTTGGGCGGATAAATTCGTCGCTCGATACTTTGTCAGTATAAATGTCGCTGAGTATTATTATTACATTCGAGTCTGCATTGGTTATTTTTAGTGCGGTGATAAGACCTGGCACATTTGGTATCGGACTGTCTTTCAGTTCTCTGTTTAGCCTAGGTTCTGGCACGTAGTATGTGTCTATTCTCACTTCCCCTATGGGCGATTGGCATACTGCTGTGGTTAGTTTCGACTCCCATCCGGCTACTATTTCGGTCTCTTCGCTTTCGTTGAGTTTTATTTGCGTGTTGCGTCGTTGATAGTCTTCTTCGGTAAAGAGTTTGGCAAAGGGTGCAAGATATTTGTCGCCATTGATGTCCATTGTCATGTAGCTATCGTCAGAGGTTGCAACTATTGATAGTTTGGCCATACCCAATCCGGCTTGGCTCGATAGTTTGAAGCCGTCTTTGTTGTATCTGCATTTTATTTTTGAAGGTAGCATGCTACAGGTTATGTTGTTGGCTTTGATGTTGCCAGAATACATAATGTCATATTCTACAACGCCTTCTACTGGCACAGTTGTTGCCGTTTCATGTCCACACGCTACAAGCATAAGTGTTGTGGTGCAGGCAAGCAATGCAAGAAGTAGATTTCTCATTTTTGCTTCTTTATTATTCATTGTTGTTGAACCATTTTTTCGATTTCGTCCATTATTATGGCAAGTACTTTGTTCTCCATTTTGTATTCTACGTTGCCAATGGAACTTATGGGCAATACGCGCATAGGTGTGCTTGTCAGGAATGCTTTGTCGAATGAGCCTATTTCTGTTTCATCTACAGGTATTTCGAGTAGTGGTATTCCTTTTTTATTGCATATTTCTATCACTTTTTCTCTTATTATACCACTCAAAACCATTCTGCTTGGTGCGGTGTACACGCTATTATCTTTGATGAAAAATACGTTCGACCGGCTACCTTCAGTTATTTGGTTTATGTCGTTGACTAAGAGCGATTCGTAGGTTTGCTCGTAGGTTTGTTGTTCGAGTGCCTCTTGTCGCATCTGAGCGTGGTATATCTTGAGCTTTGGTGTTGTGCGTATGGCATCAAGTATGCTTGTTTTTACGCCTTTGTCATACATTTGTTTCGTTGGATATTCAGATGGCACGAAACCGGCTTGCATTGTTTGCTTTGAGTTTATGCTGATGCGTAGGTTGCAGTTGCTTTGTTGGTTGCAGATGATGAGCCAATCAATGAGTTGCTCTATGTTGCTGATTATGTTTGTGTCTATGCCTGATGCAAGCAATGTTTGGCGCAAGCGGTTGAGGTGGTCTTGCAAGAATATTGGCTTGCCGTTTTGCACTCGCAATAGTTCGTATATTTCGTTGTCTATGCCTATGGGTTCTTGTTCGCTCAGTGGCTCTACTTTGCCGTTTTTTATTATGCTATTTCCTATATAATACATTGTTGCTCAGTATTTTTACGCTTGTTGTTTCTCTTGTTTTTTGGCTTCATCCCAATATTTATCCATCTCTTCAAGTGTCATCTCTTTTAGGTTTTTACCTTGTTTGATGGTATGTTCTTCAAGATAGTTGAATCGGCGGATGAATTTTTGATTGGTGCGTTCGAGTGCATTTTCCGGATTGATGTGATAATGGCGCGCTATGTTGATGAGCGAAAAGAGCACATCGCCAAACTCGTCTTCCATTGCGTCACGATTGTTGGCTTGTGCCTCTGTGTTAAATTCGTCTATCTCTTCTCTCACTTTGTCCCATGCACCGCTCACATCGTTCCAATCGAAGCCTACGCCTTTGGCTTTGCCTTGTATGCGATATGCTTTGATGAGCGCTGGCAATGCATCGGGCACGCCACCAAGTACGCTTTTGTTGCCATCTTTCTCTTTTAGTTTTATCTGTTCCCAGTTGCTGCTCACTTCGGCTGCCGATGTTGCTTTGGTTGTGCCAAATACGTGTGGATGCCTGAATATGAGTTTTTGGCATAGTGCGTCTATTACGTCGCCAAGGTCAAATTTGCCTTGTTCTTCAGCTATTAGTGCATAGAAACATACGTGCAAAAATACGTCACCAAGCTCTTTTTTTACATCGTTGTCTGTATTGGTTGTTGCCGATTTTTGTATTGCATCAGATAGTTCGTATACCTCTTCTATGGTGTTGGTTCGGAGGCTTTGCCACGTTTGTTCTTTGTCCCATGGACACTCTTTTCTGAGGCGACGCAGTATCTCTCCAAAACGTTGATATTGTTCTGTTGTTTTATCCATATTTTTCAGTTCGTATAATAAAATACTATCATTTGAGCAGTTCAGGATATTGTATTCTGCCGTGATAGATGTTTTTGAGTTTTTCTTTGAAAACTTCTTTTGCTATTTTTATATCGTTGAATGTTATTGGAGAATCAGCAAATTGCTTCAAATCTACTTGCATATTTATTATCTTCTCTACCAATTCATCTATTGATTTGTCTGTATACTCTTTGAGGCTTTTCGAGCTTGCTTCTACGGCATCGGCCATCATCACTATGGCTTGTTCTTTGGTTTGAGGCAGCGGACCCGGATAGGTAAATTTGGTCATGTCGGGCTGCTCGTTGGGGTGTGCGTTGCACCACGAACGGTAGAAGTATATGGCTTGCGAACAGCCATGATGTGTGCGTATGATATCTATTATTTGCTGCGGAATGTTGTATTTGCGTGCCAATTTAACGCCATTGGCTACGTGCTGAATAACTATTTGAGCTGACTCTATGTAGTCTAACCCTTCGTGCGGATTAACGCCAGATACCTGATTTTCAGTAAAATAACCCGGTGTTACTATTTTACCTAAATCATGATACATTGCACCTGCACGCACCATCATACCGTTGGCACCTATGCGTATTGCCACCTCTTGTCCTAAGTTACCCACTTGAACCGAGTGCTGAAAGGTGCCCGGTGCTTTTTCTGATAGCTGACGCAATAGCTGGTTGTTGCTGTCAGATAGTTCGAGCAAAGTAACATCTGAGATAAAGCCAAACAATCTCTCAAAAATGTAGATGAGCGGATAGCTTAGCAACATAAACAATCCGTTGATGGCAAACATTGTAAGCACATACGGATTGATGGCTTCATATTCGCCTGTTTGCCAAATATTGTATCCTATATATATAAATGTATATGTAACAAACACTATTATCGAGGTCTTCACTATCTGACTACGCTTCGAGAGGATGATGAGCGATATTATTGCCATCATTCCGGCTGGGATGTGCAAGAGTATGAATAGATGACTATTGTGAGCCAAAAACGATATTATCAGTATGGTTATGGTGTGCACATACATTGCCAAACGCGAGTCGAGGAAGGTACGAAGCAATATGGGCGACACTACAAATGGTATGATGAAGCTGATATTGCCATGGCGCTGCGCTACCAATCCGGCTCCGACAACAAATATTGTCATGATAAGGAGTATGAAGTTGACGCTACGCAGGCGCTGAAACACATCGTTGCGAAAATATTTGAGAAAGAGAAACAATGTGGTAAGAAGACTCAATATCATTAAGCACTGACCTAATATAATTGGAGCAGTTCGGCTACCTATACCATATTGTATTTCAGAGGCTTTTTTGAGCGACTCGATGAGGCGTGCGGTACGTTTGTCGACTATATCGCCTGTGCTAACTATCTTCTGCCCTGCCAACACTTTGCCTGACGATATAGACATATCAGCAAGTCGTTCGTCGCGCTCTATGTTGGTGCGTTCGGTATCAAATATCACATTGGCGGTAACGAGGTCGGTAAGTGGCAACCTCTCTACTAACATGCTCACCCACGATGCATTGTTGCCATAATGCAAATAGAGTTTGCTCTCCAATTCGCTCGAAAGCTTCGAATATGCCTCGCCAAGTGTAAGCAATTCACTCAAGGTGTATGGCTCAAGCACATTGCCATCAATTATCATGAGCTCATAATTTTGGTCGCTCTGCTCAGCCTGTTCAGGCATTTCAAGCACACCTTGTTTATACTCATTCAGCTCTACACTCATCAGTATATGCTTTATGAGCGAACGAACCGTATCGACATTTACCGTTGAGGGGCATATCATTGTAAGTTTGTTGTGATAAAGCTCCAACATGTGGTTGATATTAACCTCAATATCAACCTTTGAAATGCTATCGCGACGATAATATGGACGAAAATTTTTCAAAATACTATCGCGCTCTACGGCTATCTCATTGTCGTTTTTGTATATCGGAAAATCAAATGGTGCTATGATATTTTCATGTCGCCACGGACGATGCAACTCATATTCATACTGTATTTTTTCTACATTCGGAAACGACAACACCATCAGAAATGCAGCTGCAACAAAAGCAACTATGCGATAAAAAGGCTTGTAGTATTGATGCCACTGACGCCTTATCCACTCTTTCATAACTATCCGTTGTATAATATTCTCTTTTCTTATAAAATGCAAATAAATATAATTTTGCGGTTTGAAACAAACTATATCGACCGAATAATTGTAGTTTTGCACTTACCATAAAAAAATATTATGCCACATTCCGCACCAAACAACAATACTACCCCATCGGCCACGCTACACTTCTTGCCTACATCAAAAAAAGAGGTAGAACAGCTTGGCTGGGACCAACTCGATGTTATTCTCTTCTCAGGCGATGCTTACGTTGACCATCCATCGTTTGGCGCAGCCGTAGTTGGCAGAGTACTCGAAGCTTGCGGAATGAAGGTTGCAATAGTGCCACAACCCAACTGGCAAGACGACCTACGCGACTTCAAGAAGCTTGGCAAGCCACGCTACTTCTTTGCCGTATCGCCCGGAGCAATGGACTCTATGGTAAACCACTACACCGCAGCTCGCCGTCGCCGAAGCGATGATGCATACACACCCGGCGGACGCGCTGGTGCCCGCCCCGACTACCCCTCTATCGTCTACACCAAAATACTCAAAATGCTCTACCCCGATGTGCCAGTGCTATTAGGTGGCATCGAGGCGTCGCTCAGACGCGTTACGCACTACGACTATTGGAAAGACACACTTATGCCAAGCATCTTGATAGACTCAGAAGCTGACTTGCTCGTATATGGCATGGGCGAAAAACCTCTTACCGAAATAGCCCAACTACTGCGCAAAGGTGTACCATTCAGCTCGCTCAAAACCGTACCGCAAACTGCCTTTGTCATTCCACAAACTGCCCAACTGCCTAAAAACAAACACTGGGACGACATTGAGCTATATAGCCATGAAGAGTGCCTTGCCGACAAAATGTGCTACGCCAAAAACTTTAGGCACGTAGAAGAAGAGTCGAACCGCAAACACGCAGCTCGCCTACTACAACGCTGCTACGACAAAATAATAGTGCTCAACCCACAATATCCGCCTATGACCTCAAAAGAGGTTGACGCATCGTTTGACCTGCCATACACTTATCAGCCACACCCTCGCTACAATGGCAAAGGCGACATACCAGCCTTCGAGATGATAAAAAACTCGGTATGCCTACACAGAGGCTGCTTTGGCGGATGCTCGTTTTGCACCATATCAGCTCATCAGGGCAAATTCATAGCCTCCCGAAGCGAAGAGAGCATCATGCGCGAAGTACACAAACTCGTAAAGCAACCTTGGTTCAAAGGCTACATCAGCGACCTTGGCGGCCCCAGTGCCAACATGTACGGACTGCACGGCAACGACGAAAAAATATGCGAAGTATGCCGCAAACCATCATGCCTATTCCCACAAGTATGCAAAAACCTCAACACCGACCTTAGCCGACTAATAAAACTATACCACGCCATCGATGCATTGCCCGAAGTAAAAAAATCGTTTATCGGCAGTGGCATCAGATACGACATTATGCTGAGCGAAGGACACAACGATGCCGAAGCACAAAGCCACAAAGACTACACGCGCGAACTAATTGAAAAACACGTAAGTGGCCGACTAAAAGTGGCACCCGAACATACCTCAAAAAACGTGCTCGACACTATGCGCAAACCAGACTTTGCACTATTTGGCAAATTCAAAAAGCAGTTTGACGAAATCAACAAACAAGCCAACCTCAAACAACAACTCAT
>CAJONN010000039.1 GCA_905235955.1 uncultured Marinilabiliaceae bacterium | reverse complement strand
GCGTAGCGAAGATAATTTTTAGCGGAGTGGCAACAGCGACGAGTTCTTTTTGTTACTTTTTCTGTCGGCACAGA
Organism: uncultured Marinilabiliaceae bacterium; assembly: GCA_905235955.1. GTDB lineage: Bacteria > Bacteroidota > Bacteroidia > Bacteroidales > Marinilabiliaceae > W3P20-009. Next base: position 12,425 of record CAJONN010000039.1, on the reverse strand, counting down.
AAAAGTAAAAGACTAATGAAAAAGCTGTGTTTGAAAATTTGTTTGTAGTACATTTCTACTTGCGAAACTTGAGATCAATTACTTATATCCGAAAAAACTTTCAAGGAAATAAAAATTTGTAGGACACAAACTTCCTCCCTAACTAACGATGTTTCCCTTGATGACTGCAAGTGGGGAAGGACGATGTCGGCAAGTACAAATAGAGGAAAATGGCAACGATGGCGTAGAGCTGCGATAAAAGGCACGACTCTTTATTTACCTTGCGATAAAAGGAGTAACAATGTTTTTTTAATAACGGGAAAAAATGATAAATTTGCACCAAACAAATTAACTAAGGAATGCTTTTTTCCTTATACTATTAGTTTGTTCGTTTGTGAATTGTGGGACAACGGTCCACATTTTTGTTGTGTTAAGGGGTTTGTGAGAAATAATTCTTGCAACCCTTTTTGCATTTATCCCCCTATACACAAAAAAAGAGAACCACCACTATAGTGCGGTGATTCTCTGCGAGTTTTGTATTTGGAATGTGTGCATTCTCTCTATAATGCATCAATTATGTCCAACTTCTCGTTGATTTGTTCGATGTTTCTCTTTACTGTTTTTATCTTATTCTCAATATCGGCCACCAATTTGTCTGACTTTTTCGACTTGCTGAAGAATCCAATATTGTTGCTCAGAGTGTTGGCATCTGCTTCAAATTGCTTGAGTTTGCTGATGAGTTTGTTGCGCTCTTGCTCTATCTTTTGCTTCCCATCAGCCGATGTGTTGAGTAGCTCTATTTTGGCTTTGAAGCGTTGCAAGTTTTTCGATGCATCGTCTGATACACATTTGTCGTAGAGTTTGTTTACAAGGGCTGTGAACTCTTGCTGTATCTCATACTTCTTGCTTGGCAATGCACCTATTTGGCTCCAGCGGTGCTGATACGATTGCAATGTTTTGAACAGTTCGTCAGAGTCGGTGGGCAATTCTGTGCTCTTGAGTTCTTCCAATATTTTGAACTTCTCGGCATAGTTGTTTTCGCGTTCAGTGTCTTCTTGTCCAAAGGCTTTTTCGCGTTGCTCAAAGAAGTAATCGCATGCTGTTTTGAATCGTTCCCAAATGGCGTTGCTCACTTTGTGCGATACCGGACCAATGGTTTTCCACTCTTTCTGTATGGCTACAAACTTGTCAAATGTACCTTTCCAATCAGTGCTATCTTTCAGTGCTTCAGCTTTTTCTATGAGCTGACGCTTGCGTTCGAGGTTGGCTTTGTACTCGCTGTTTTGCTCTTTGTAGAAGTCCCGACGTTTGTTGTATATTTGGTCGCACTGTTTTCTGAATGTAGAGTACACTTCGTTGTTGACGGCTTTGGGTACAATGCCTATGCTACGCCATTTTTGCTGTAGCTCTTCTACCTTTTTTATGGCTTCGTCTATGGCTTTGCGAGTGCTAAGGTCATCTTTGAGTATCTCTTCTACTTGCGCTATCAGAGCAAGTTTGGCTTCGTAGTTGCTCTTTTCTCTGTCTTTGCTCTCGTCAATGTATTTGTGAAAGCGTTCGTTTATGATGTTGGTAGCAGCTTTGAAGCGTTCCCATAGTTCGTCTTTTTTATCTCTGGGCACTGGGCCTATTTGCTTCCACTGCACATGCAGGTTTTGTATTTGGTTGAAGCTTTTGGGTACTGATGTTGATTGCGATAGCTCTTCGGCTTGTTCGCATAGTTTTTCTTTTGCTTCGAGGTTGCGTTTTTGGTCGAGCTCGCGCATGTCGTAGTTGAGCTTTACGTTCTCAAAGAATTTGTCAACCAGTATTTTCTCTTTGCTATTGAGGTCGTGAGCTTCGGCAGCAGGCACTGGGCCTATTTGCTTCCATTCGGCAATGAGTTCGCGGAATTTTTGGTTGTATTGCGATACGTCGGTGCCATTTAGTAGCTCCTCCATTTGTGCTACTATGGCATTTTTTTGTTTGCTATTGCTGTTTTGTTCGGCCGATAGTCGTTTTTTGTACTCGCTGTATGCTGTTTGCATATCAATGTCGGCTTCGTCAGAGTCTGGCACAAAGCCTTCAGTAGAACCTTCGTGTTGGGCTGCGTATGCCTCTTTTTTTTCAGCCACAATTTGTTCGGTCAGAGTGTCAAATTGTCGTTTTATCTCATCTATGTTTTTAGCCGAAGTTGCTATTTTTTCGGCTTTTAGCTTGCTGCTGATGAGTTTTACAAGTTCGGCTCTGCTAAGTGAACTTATGTCGGTGGTTGCGCTGGTGGCAACTACGTTGTCAGTGCTTGTTGCTGGGGTGTTTGCAGCAGTTGGCTCGTTTGTTTGTCCAAGCAGTTCTTGTTTGGTATTTTCCATGATACGCGTTTTATTTTGTATTTAAGGAATGTTCTATTAATTCTGATTTCTATTTTTAATAAAACATTCGTTAAGCGTGTACTTTTTGCTCGTTTGTGTGTTTCCGTTATATGATTGGAACATAATTTTACAAAAATAATGTTTTTTTTATTGATAAGGGTATTTATTTAGAAATCTTTTTTGGCTTTTTATCTCAATCGTTTTGCATTATTACTTTTGCTATTATAATTTTGCATCCGAAAATCAAAAAAATAAGTATACATTTATGGACGATTATCATCCGGAACCTATAACATATTGCTGTAGCTGACCTCATTAGAGCAGGTCTTCTACGCGCAGTTGTTATGCAAAAAAGAGACTTGCAAAAATGATTACATTCTACATCAACACCACGGGATTCGAGGTGACTGACAAGTGGGAGTCTGGTTGCTGGACGAGCATTGAGTGCCCCACAGTTGAAGAACACAACTTTTTGCTTTCAGGGCTTGGAGTGCCTGAGAGTTTTTTGTCTGACATTGATGACAACGACGAACGTCCGCGTCGGGAAGAAGAAGATGGTTGGCAGCTTATTGTGCTCCGAGTGCCTTATCGCAAAGATCCGCAAAGCCGCATCGACTATTCTACTGTGCCACTGGGCATTATCTTGAAAGATGACATTTTTGTAACTATTTGCAACAACAAACTCGACATTCTTGACGATTTTGTGGTCTATTCTATTCGCAAGCAAATAACCATTGCCAACCATTACGAACTGGTGATGAGGCTGATGCTCTCTACTTCAGTTTGGTTTTTGAAGTACCTGAAACACATCAATATACACATGATGAAGGTGCAAAACGAACTGCAACAAACAGTGCGCAACAAAGAGATTGTAGAGTTGCTCAGAATAGAAAATTCGCTTGTATACTTCATCACATCGCTCAAAGGCAACGATGTGCTTTTCTATCGTATGGTGCACACCAAAAATATACGCGATTATTGTGACGATGAGCTTATCGAAGATGTAGAAATTGAGCTAAAACAGGCCGAAGAGACTACCAATATTTACCGAAACATCAACCATAGCTTGTCGAATAGCTACTCGTCACTCATCTCAAACAACATCAACTCTACGATGAAGCAACTCACAAGCATCACTATCATTTTGATGCTCCCAACGCTTATAGCTTCGTTGTTTGGCATGAATGTAACAAACTATATGGAAGATACTCCGTTTGCTATACTATATATAATAGGTGCATCGGTGGTGTTGAGCCTTTTGCTCTATCTGTTTATGAAGAAACGCGACTTCTTTTAAAGTCTGATTTTTTTGTTGGCATAATCTTTTTTCTGCATTGTTCTTCTGCGCAAACGTTTGTATATTTGCCTTGTAAGAATAGAGAATATTATGCCCAAACCTACTATAAATGATATCGCTAAAGCTCTCAACGTAACGCCTTCAACAGTGTCGAGAGCTTTGGCTGGCAACACTCGTGTAAGCATTGCCACACGCCAAGCCGTAATGGAAAAAGCTGCTTCGATGGGCTATGAACGTAATGTTTTAGCCTCGTCGCTACGCAAAGGCTCTACCGATATTGTCGGAATGGTTGTGCCACGCATCAATAGCACGTTTTTTAGCACCGCAATATGTGGCGCAGAGACTGCATTGCGTTCTGCCGGATACAACCTTATTATATGCCAATCAGACGAAAATGTCAGCACAGAACAAGATGCTATTGCCTCTATGCTACGCAACCAAGTGGCAGGGCTCATTGTTGCACCAACTACATCGACTACTGAGGCCGATTTGCTCAAGATGTTGCCAAAACACAACTTTGCGGTGGTGTTGCTGGGACGCACTTGTGGCAATATTAGTAGTGTTGTGGCCGACTATTTTAGTGGTGCTTGTCAGGCTACTAAACATCTGATACAGAGCGGATATAAACGTATTGGGCTTGTACATAGTGGTGTGCAAGCAACCAATATTATTGGTGGATACCAAAAGGCTTTGCATGACAACGGACTGAGTGCTGACGAGAATCTTATTTTTGCCCCTTACCTTACACGCTCAGATGGTCGTCGGGTAGCAGAAAAGGCTTTGCAACTTGGCTGCGATGCACTCTACTGCGACAACAACTATGTGGCACTTGGAGCTATAGAATATGCCCAAAGTTGCAATATCAACATCCCTGCTCAATTTGGTATTGTAGGCACAGGTTGCGAAGAGTTTATAGAGTTTGTTTCGCCACATTTTAGTTCGCTCAAACTTGATGCTCTCAGCATTGGCAGCAAGGCTGCACAGTTGCTTTTGGATATAAAAAATGAAGAACAGACAAAACAAAATAATATTGTGATTCCGATGACGTTGAGTCTTTAAGTTGTTTTTTCTGTTTTTAGCAAAAAAATATTTAAAATGTTGAAAATTAACTATATTTGTACGTTTATGTAACAAAAATGTTATCCGATTGTAGCTAATGCTATATAGCATTCTTTTTAGAGATTCTAAAAGCATACACGTACATTGATAGTTTGATAATCAGATATTTAATAATTTCTTAAAATAATATATTTATGGAACCAAGAGAAGCCTACACCGTTGGGCAAATTGTAGAGTTTAAAGTCAAAAAGCCATTTGGAACATATTGTGAGCTTATTGATGAACAACACGAGATAACATCGTATTTGCAAGGCACTACCAATCTTATTCTTTTTATCGGACAAAAAGTAAAATGCCGAATTTTGGCTGTAGTAGAAAAACATCCGAAGATAGAACTGGTTGATATTACAGAATTTGAACAAGGCAACAGCAATAATCTGAACGAAGAAAAACTTACCAAACTACTATCAGAAAAAGAACATACATGGAATATCAAAGACTTTTGCAAACTACTGCTTACCGAAGAAAAAGACAGACCATTTGAAGCACAATGCCATAGGTGGATACAAAACTTACTCGACAAAAAAATAGATCTTAATATTGTTCGTCATGACTGCTTTGAATTGCTCGAACTATCAGAGTTACTAAACATTTGCAACAACAACGAACGCGATTTTTATCAAGAACGCCTCACACTCATCATTGAGCAATTGGGCTTCTACATTAAAGCTGCAAATCTTATTGCCAACGAAATCAATGGCGGCGACCCACAGAAAACGCCAACAGTCTTCATCGACAACTTGTTTCAGAAACTCAGAGTGTCGGGCTTTGTATATCACCCAAACCGCAACTTCAACATCTTGTCGAGCCTATTTTTGCGCCGCCCAGACCTGATGAATAAACGCATTGGCGAGATGCTTAGCATTATCAAGCAACGCGACATTAGCATTTGGAGCAAAGAACCTTTCAAGAGTGCACTTATCAAGTTGCTCGAACTCTACATCAGAGAGTGCGATGGGCGCATTGACAAAACGAAAGACAACAAGCAGCTCATCGACAACTATATGTTGGCACTTGCACTGCAGTTGCAACTACTCAAAAATACAACCGACACGGCTTCGGCAGTTGATAAGCAACTTAATGCCACAAGGCTTTGCATCATATCATCGTATTGTTATCCGCTCAAGCCTCAGAAACTCATCGAAGCGGCATTTATTTGCTTGTTTCATTCTGAATTTAAATTTATAAAATACAACATCGAAGACCTAAAACTCATACCTCACTTCATTGCTAACCAACTCTATGGCAGCATCAATACGGTGAACTCATTCACTCAAGGACGTGGTCGACTGATAGTTAGCTCAAATGGTATACAGTTGCAAGCATCGGCTGGCGAGGCAGGAGAACTTTTTCCTGTATTTCCTGAAAATATGGGGTTATGGAAAAATTTGCAGGTCTATCTTACATGCAAAACCAATGTCAACCTTGCTGATGCTACGCCTTACAACCTCACGCCATATCAAGATGCTTGGGCTGAAATAGAGTCAGAATTCTTCAACATAAAACCTCTGCGCACACCAAAGTCTAACCGAAATAAACGTCAACATCAGGTTGGCGACTCGGTGCGCATTACATTTATGTCGCAAGACGAAGACAATCGCAACAAATACTATTGCCACATTGAAGACGAGATAGGCGGTGAGGGCGAGATAATAATAAACGAAATTGTGCCATACTCTGTGCAGTCGTCGCTAAGGCAGTTTTTTGCACCCGATGGTAGTAGGTTGGTGTTTGAAGCTCACATTACTGAAGTCGATGATGAAGGATTCTTCCGTTTCTCAATGGCTAAAGAGGTGAAAGATAAGGTGTTTGATGTTATAGCATACAACTACGACGAGGAGATAATATGTTCGCTCGGTGGAATGCCAAACTACAACAACGTACCTGCCATTTCGCGTGAGGGCGTGAGTGTGAGCATCAACAATGCAGGCAAATTTCCGGGCCTTGGGCGCAACAGCATCGTAAGTTGTAGGCTCATAGGACATGGACCGGGCTCGTTCCATATTTTGTGCGAAATAAACGAAGTAATATCATACGACGAATTCAACGTCAACGATGCCTTCAAAGAGTTGCTCAACTATTGTGCAGTCGACCGCATTTCAGAGCGCATCACGCAGCACGAAGAGGAGCAAATAATGGAGAGCGACCGCATTTTAGATGAGTCGTATGTGAAAGAACTCATACTGATGATAGACCGCATGTCGCTACTCGAAGATGACTATATGCGCTCGTTCAACTACTTGGGTTTTGCGCGCATTATATGCATGCTCATTGGCTGGGAGGCACAAGCTACATACTACAAGGGTAGAATGGATATAATAGCCATGTTGCACTATTTTGCCCGAAATTCGAAGGTTGATGAAGAGAAGCTTAAGCAACTTGAAAATGTTAATTCTGAGCTATTTAGCAACAATATTGTGTTGCGCGAGAGATTTATGCAATTGCAAGCCGTCAGCTTCCTCAACAAGCCCGACCACAATGAAGAACTTTTTACACTTGCCAACAACAACCCAGAGCTCAAAGAGTTGGCATCGCTCGTGTTGGCTTACAACATTACGCAAGCCAGCAATATGCAAAGTACGGCTACCGATATTCATAACAAAATAAAGCAAAAACTCAATCTCAAAGGCTTCGAAACCGGACTAAAACTCTATGGCGAAGGCATTGAGACAGAACAAATAGAGTATAAAACAAGTATTGTATATTATGCTGGTGATCAGAGTCTTATGCCAAATACAGAAAAGCAGATGGAGGAGATACTCAAAGTTATCAACTCATTCCTCAACACACGTGGTGGCACGCTCTACATTGGCGTAAACGACATGGGCTATGGTGTAGGTGTAGAGGATGATCTCAACTCGCCAGCCTACTTCAACGACAAAGATAAATACATACGTTCTGTCATTGATGCTGTAGCAATCAAATGGGGTAACAACATTGCCACAATATATTTGCAAGATGTTGATTTTGATAAAGAAAACCCTGAAAAAGATGTGCTCATAGTGAAGGTGAAACCATACAAAGACGGCTTGCCGTTCGATGGACTTTGGTATGTGCGCAAAGGTGGAACAAAACGCGGACTTACACAAGAGGAATTTGCTGAGTATCAGCTCAAAGCACGCAACCTTACTGCTGCCGATGAAATTCAAACAACGGCTATCGACAAGATTGATGACATTGTAGCTAACCTTGCTATTGAACCAGTCACTCCACAACCTGAGCCTACACATGCTGAACAAGCGCAACCCTTTGTTACACTCAAAGATGATGAGGTGCTCACCAGCAAAATAAGGCACAATGTTCCTGCTGAATACATCGACCCAGAAAACTACGTAGAGCCTATTGGCTTCTTCAAGTTTATTAGTGGTGGCAACTTCCAGAAACTCAATGAGTATGACTATGACGACACTACATCGTTGCTGACATTGGTGGTGAAAGACGACGAAGAGAATGGTTGGCTGATGCTTGGCTACGAAAACGGACATATAGCCAAAGTGTCGGTGCGCGAACTGCTTGAATATGGCGCACATACATACGCTCGCAATACTGACTCGAAACTCATTTTTGCATCGATAGCCAACGAAGAAGACGCTATCCTGACCATATCGAAAGAAAATAAACGTCAGTCGAAAGTAGTGATGCGTCTTGACGATGTGAGCAAATTTGTTGAGGGCCGACTCTCTGATGGTGGCGTTACCCCTTGCAACGAAAGCCTTATTGGCGAAGTGCTTGCATACGAAATAATACCTCAAAAAGATAAAACAACCACATTCTCTGGCATTCTGAACTTGCGCAAAACAGTGGTTGGCAATCCGAACTGTGCGGCTACACAGAACATGGTCAACACGCTACATAAGTGGGGCATTAAGGAGATTTGAGCAAGAGCACATCAGTGTTGTGCATCTTTGCACACATCGGCTAAGCCACATTTGTTGCATTGAGGCTTGAGGGCTTTGCACACATATCTGCCATGTAGTATGAGCCAATGATGCGCTCTTGACCAATTTTGTTTGCTAAAACCTTGAGTTAGTTGTTGTTCGGCTTCAAATGGTGTTTTGGCATCAACCGTCAGACCTATGCGTGCCGACACTCTAAATACGTGTGTATCAACGGCTATGGCTTGTTGTCCAAAAGCTACACTTATCATTACGTTGGCTGTTTTGCGCCCCACGCCGGGCAGTTTTATCAGTTCGTCGAATGTTGTTGGTACATCACCGCCATAGTTGGTGCAGAGCATTGCGGCCATCTGTTGCAAGTGTTGGGCTTTGCTGTTTGGGTAGCTACACGTTTTGATAAGTTCAAATATTTCAGAAATATCGGCATTGGCCATGCTCTGTGCATTGGGAAAGGCTTGCATCAGGGCTGGCGTTATGGTGTTGACTCGCTTGTCGGTGCATTGTGCCGACAAAATAACTGCCACAAGCAAGCTAAATGGTGAGGTGTAGTTGAGCTCGGTGCTTGCTTGTGGCATTGTTTCTGAAAAATATTCCGTTACGCGCTGAAATAGTTGCTGACGAGTCATTGCTTTCAGAGTATGCGTTTTATGGTAGTGAGCATGTGTGTGTAGGCATTGTGATGGTCAGAATAGATGCCTTTGGTGTCGAGCCAATCGATGTGCACATTGCCCGATGCGTGAATGATGCGGCGGTCGCCTAAGCAAAGTCCTACGTGTGTGATGTTGCCGTTTGGACTGTTGAAGAAGGCAAGGTCGCCAAGTTGCGGTGTTTCGTCAGGAGCAAGCTCTCGTCCGAGCTGTATTTGCTGTGAGGCATCGCGAGGTATTTTTTTGCCAATAATCTTGAAAACTATTTGCGTAAAGCCCGAGCAATCAATGCCATAGAAGCTTCTGCCACCCCATAAATATGGCGTACCAAAGAGCGACAAGGCTACTGATTCTATGTTGGGTGTGCCGTGGAGCAGATAGTCACAGTCGAGGTGATATTCGCATTTGCCAATGGTAAACGATGCTAATTCGTTGCCATTTATCCATATCTCGCTACCAGCCGATAGTAGTGTAGAGTGTGGCTCGCCTTTGCATACTACTTTTACTGATGGCCACGGAACTATCCATTTTTTTGCACTTGCCCATTTGTCAACCTCTTGTTCGTTGTCGTTCCAGTCGAGTTTTGCGTCAATCCAGCCTTCATAGTTGTCGTGGTCTACGCGTATGTTGAGCCAGCGTCCTTGCTGGCTTATTACCTGATATGTTTCGCCAAAGAGTATCTGTGTGCACAGCTCAGATTTTTCGCTAGGCTCGGTGCGCACCTGAATTATTCCGTAGTGGCAAATAGAGTGTTTCATATTGATTAGGTTTTTTATTGATTTCTGAGTAATAATGTGTTGTATATGGCCTCTTGTGCTCTCACCTTTGCCTTGCCATCTTGAGGTGGCAATAGTAGGTTTAGGTGCTCGTCGAGGCGTCTGGCCTTTGTGTTGTCGGCAAGTTGGAGGTGAGCAATGTCAAGTATGTCTTTGCGTATGCTGCTATCAGTTACGGGGAACGCCATTTCGATGCGTCGTTTGATGTTGCGGTTGAGCCAGTCTGACGAAGTGAGGTAGATGCCGTCAGCTCCATCAATGCCAAATATCCACGTGCGGTCGTGCTCCAAAAAGCGGTCGACAATGCGTGTGATGCTGATGTTTTGGCTATAATGTTGGTTTGGCACAAGGCAGCAAATGCCACGTATGATGAGGTCTATTTTTACGCCAGCTAAGCTTGCTTCGTATAGTTTGTTGATAAGCTCGCGATGTTGCAAGCCGTTCATTTTGAGCATTATATAGCCTTTGCTGCCGTTCTGTGCTTTGCTTATTTGCTGGTCGATAAGCTCTATTATTTTCTCTTTGAGGTTTATTTGTGTAACGAGTAGTTTGCTCAGTTTGGGCTTTTGGTTTTGATTTTCGAGGAAGAGAAAAGTCTGTTGCAAGTCAGAGCAAATATCTTTGTCTGATGTAAAGATTCCGTGGTCAGTATATTGTCGGGCTGTGCGTTCGTTGAAGTTGCCTGTGCTCATATAGGCGTATGACATGCTGCCATGGTTGGTGTTGCGTACAATGAGTGCCATTTTGGCATGCACCTTTAGTCCCGGAATGCTGTATATTATTTTTATTCCTGCATCTTTCATTCGCTCAGCCAGTTCAATGTTGTTTAGCTCATCGAAGCGTGCTTTGAGTTCGATGAATACCGTAACATTCTTGCCGTTGTGCGAGGCGGCAATGAGTGAGTCGACTATAGCTGAGTTTGTTGCAGCCCTATAGAGTGTCATCTTTATTTGCTCTACATCGGGGTCGATAGCGGCTTCGGTGAGGATGCGAATGACGTAGTCGAACGACTGATACGGATAGTGCAAAGCAATGTCGGCACGCTCAATAGCATCAAACATTGAGGTCATTTGGAGCTTGCGCAAATGTATGGGCTGCCAAGGCTTGAGCACTTCGGTAGGAATGAGGTCTTTGGGAAACTGCGTGAGATGATGCAGGTTGAGATAGCGCCCACTCTCTACCATCTCAGTATTTTTGAAGCCGAAGGTTTTTTTGAGGTATCGGAGCAAATCAGGGTCGATATCTTTGTCATGATAAAAACTTGCAGCAATGCCCGTAGTACGCTTTACTAAGTTTTGCTTTATTGTATCCACAATATCCTCTTCGCCTACCTCGTCGACACCAATGTCGGCATCGCGAGCCACTTTTATGCTCCACATACCCTCAATGTCGTAGCCCGGGAAAAGCTCGTAGAGGTTGAGGCGAATAACGTCGTCGAGAAACATAATGTGGTGCATTTGACCCGTTTGCGGTAGCTGCACAAAGCGTGGCATATCGTTGAAGAATGGTGGGTCTTTGAGTGGCAACTTTACCAAAGCGTAGGCATGGCGTGGCGCATGTGTGGCATCTTTCTTATGCTTGTGCCATAGTTTGAGAGCTAAATATGGGCGGTTGTCGCGCAAGAAGGTGCGAGTGCCACTGGTGAGCAATACGGGCTGCAAATAGGGTATCACTTCGTTCATAAAGAAGTCGTGAATATACATCAGATGCTCAGGGCTTGTGGGCATCTGCCCTGTGTAGAGTGTAACGTTGTGGCGTAGTAGCTCTGTGGTTATTTGGTTGCACAAAATGTCAGACATTTCAGTTATTTGTGCTGAAACTATTTGGTTGATGTGTGACAAGATGCTGCCCGGATTGCTTACCTCTTCTATCGGTGTGTTGTGCTCAGCTGCGTTGCGATAGGCCGACACTCTGACCCTATAAAATTCATCAAGGTTCGATGAGTATATCGACAAGAAAGTCATCTGCTCAAAGAGTGGCAACGATGTATCTTTGGCCTCTTCAAGTACACGATAATTGAACGAGAGCCAACTTATGTCGCGGTTGAAATATTTGTATCTGAATGACATTCTGACTTTTGTGCTGAGCGTATTTTCAAAGGTATGAAAAAATATTAAAAAAATAAAAAAAATAAGATTGCATATTCTTTTTTTTTAAGCATTTGTGCCTTTACTTTTGTTTGTATATTTCGTAAAATAACTTAAGTTTCGCAAGTAAAGTAGCCCCGAAGTGGCGAAAGGAATACAACCAAAAAAAAATGTCTTCCAACAATAAGCACGAAACTCGATTTTCACCTCGCGGTTGTCGCCTTTGGCACGGAGCGTAAAGAAAATTATCGTAGCGAAGCGCCCGAAACGATT